>NZ_JAGGPC010000011.1:0-174060 GCF_018614005.1 Streptomyces sp. ISL-99 | reverse complement strand
CTGAAGTAACGAACTGTGCCAATATCCGGTTCGATATCTTCATAGTGTTTCGGTGGTCATAGCGTTAGGGAAACGCCCGGTTACATTCCGAACCCGGAAGCTAAGCCTTTCAGCGCCGATGGTACTGCAGGGGGGACCCTGTGGGAGAGTAGGACGCCGCCGAACAAATTTTATGCCCCGGCCCCTGGACTTATGTCCAGGGGCCGGGGCTTTTTTGCGTTCTGGGCTCGTATTCTCAGGACCGGATTCGATGCGGGCAAAACATTCGAGTGAAAGTGGGCGTCCGATGGGAACTGTGGTGCATGTCCCCCAGACTCGGGACATGATCGGGGACGAACTCTCGGGCGACGAAGCCCTGACCGCTCTGCGGCACTACGGGGGGCGCAAGCTGTTCCTCGATGCCTTTTCTCGCTTCCGGTACGCCGACGGGTTCAGCTACGCGCGGTCTCTCGCCTTCCAGGTGGTGCTGGGCATCGTGCCGTTCGCCATCGCCCTGGTGGGCGTCGCCGCGAGCGTGCACACCGACAGTGTGGGGCGCGTGGTCGAGCTGACACTCGGGCACATCGTGCCGGGTGCCAGCAACGAGCTGGTCGAAGAAGCCCTCGCGGACACCCGGCGCAGCGCCGGCGGCAGTACATCGATCGCGGTCGCCATGTGGCTGGGGCTCGGCTTCGCCGTACTGAACCTGACCTCGGCCATGGGGCAGATCGAGCGCGGCAGCAACCGCATCTACGGGATCGAGAGGGACCGGCCGTTTCTCGCGAAGTACGGCCGAAGTCTGCTGCTGGCCCTGGGGGCCGGGGTTCCGATGGTGCTGGGTTTCCTCGTCATGGTCGCCGGTGAGGCAGTGGGGGAGTCGCTGGTGGAGGCGCTCGGGTGGCCCGAGTCCCTGCTCGACGTGTGGGGCCCGCTGGAGGTGCCGGTCGGTGTCCTGCTGGCACTGCTGGCGTCGGCGGTCATATTCCGCTGGGCGCCGCGACGTGACCAGCCCGGTTACACCTGGCTCGCCGTCGGATCCGCCGTACACCTGGTGCTGTGGGTGGCGGCGACCTGGCTGCTCGCCCTGTACGTCGCCAAGAGCGGTTCGTTCGGCGCGGTCTACGGGCCGCTCACCGCCTTCGTCGCCTTGATGCTCTGGGCGAATCTCACCGGAATCGCACTGTTCCTGGGCGTCGCGTTCGCCGCCCAGCTCGAAGCCGCCCGCGCCGGCATCACCGAGCCGGTCAGGCCCGACCCCGGGCCGGGGTCGTGATCCCGGCCCGGGAGACGTCAGGAGGTCAGGACGAAGGAACCGCCGCGATGGAGCGCCCCGCCCACACCGGGGGCTCTTCCGCCAGCGTCGTCAGCCGCTCGCGGATCGCGTCCGGGAACGGGGCCGCACGGCCGGCCTTCTGGTCGACGTGGACCGCGAGGAGCTCGGTCGTCGCCACGGGTGTGGCTTCCGGGGCGGCAGGAGGGGGAGGGGCAGGGGCGGGGTCTATCACTTCACTTCTCCAGTCGTCCGGTCGCCCGCAGTACGTCGATCACGCCCTGGTCCCGCTGCGTGACCAGGTCCGCGATGGTGCGTCCTTCGGCCGCCTCCTCGCATCCGGCGACCATCGCGTCGTACAACTCCTGGGGCCCATGAACGCCCAGCGCAGGCCCGGCCCTTCGGTGATCGAGTCGTCGATCTGGCGCACGGTGGCCTCGCCGTTGGCGACCAGAGTAGGGGGAGCGGGGCGGTTCAGTCCTTGGGGAACGGGCGCGGTACGGACAAGGTGGCGTCCACGTACGCGAGCAGCGCCGCATGCATGTCCTCGGGACTCGTGCCTGTTCCGGCGCCCGGTGCGGCGGCGAGCACCTGGGTGGCCAGGCCGTCGATCAGCGCGGTGAGCCGCAGGGCGTCGGCGTACGGGTCCGTGGTGGGGCGGAAGACACCCTGGCCGACACCGCGCCGCAGCACATCGGCGACCGTGGCACGCCACTGCCGGTAGTACGCGATGTGCAGCCGGCCCACGGCGGTGGAGCGGGCCGCCTCCGCCCACAGGTCGAGCCAGACGCTCCACTGCCATCGTTGCTGCTCGGTGTACGGCGTCTGGAGCTCGATCAGCTTCCGCAGTGCGTCCGCCGCGTCACCCGCGTCGGCGATCCTGGTCGCGCGCCGGGCGGTGTCCTCGTCCATGCACCAGCGCACGGCGGCTTCCAGCAGCTCGTCCCGGCCGGGGAAGTGGTAGTGGACGGCGGCGGTGCTGGTGGCGCAGGCCTCGGCGATGTCGGCGACCCGTACGGCGTGGAAGCCGCGCTCCGCGATCAGCCGCACGGTCTCCCGGACGATCTGGAGCGGCCTGCCGCCTTCGGGCGCCGCGACGGCCGCCGGGCGGTCACGTCGTACGGCGGAGGACTTCGCGGAGGCGTCGGTACGGGACCCGAGCAGCCAGCGCGCGTCGACATCGGCGGTGTCGGCGATACGGGCCAATTCGGCCACGGTGAACCGGCGCACACCGCTGAGTGAACGCGACAGTTTCGACGGGTCCATGACTATCCGTCGGGCGAACTCGCGCTGGCTCACACCGGCGGCGCCGATCACCTGACGCACTCGCTCGGCGACCTCGCCGCCCGAGTTGCCGACTCGGCTTCCGGGTTCTGACCGCATGGCCGGGCACCGTACTCATCCGTTGAGATGAACGCAATGTGCGAGTGCGGAGATCCCTGCAACCTCAAGGGATTCAGCCCCGGCGATGAGGTGCTGACTGATGCGTCAGTCAGCGGCGTAAGTCGTGAGAACCCCCGGCACAGCGACGAAATTGTACTTCTGCAACTGTGCGCAACTTGCGATCAACTCGCTTCATGCAACGGCCAGTTGCATTGTTATTGATGGTCGGACATGGGCATATACGCCCCAGCGTACGCGGGGGACTCAACAGGAGGCCGAACATGACCGTAATCTCGCCAAGTCGCTTGGGTCAGCAATTGCCGAGCGTGCCCTTCTATTGCCCGGTGCCGTCTATCGTCCACCCGTCGGCCGAGGCACTCAACGACATCACAGTGCGATGGATGCTCCAGCAGAGCCTCGACGCGGACGATCATCAGCGCAGGCGGCTCGCCCTCTGTGACTTCGGCGGCCTCACGGCGTCGACCATGTCGTACGGGCAACTTGAACCGCTCATCCTGATGGCCAAGTTCCACGCCGTGCTCTTCTCGCTCGACGACGGCGTGTGCGACGAGTCTTACGTCACCGCGGACGCGCTCGCTCAGGAGACGTCCCGGATTGTGCGGGCCATAGAGGCCCCGCACGCATTCCAGCCGGACGACTCGCCGCACGCGGCCGCGCTGCGCTTACTCCGCCTGGAACTGGAGCGGTACGCGTCCCGGCAGCAGATCCGCCGCTGGACCGACGCCATGCGCGTATACACCTCGGGGCTGGTGTGGGAGGCGGCCTGGCGCCGCAGCCCGGAACTGCCCTCGCTCAACGACTACGTCACGCTGTGGATGAGGGCCATAGGAATGGCCCCCTCCACCGCGATGATCGAGATCGTCGCCGGATACTCCATACCTGACAACGACTTGGAGGACCCGCGCGTGCGGGCCCTCACCGAGATCACCTGGACGCTGGTCAGCTGGGACAACGACCTGTACTCCCGCAATAAGGAGCTGCTGCGGGCCGGCGACGACCTCAACCTGATAGACGTCCTGTGCCAGGAACTGGGCTGCGATCCGCACCACGCGCTCCAGGAGGCCGTGGCGATGCGGGACCGCGTCATGGTGCTCTTCCTCCGGCTGAGCGAGCAGGTGCTGAAGGACGCGGGCGGCGGACTGCGCCGGTACGTACAGGGGCTCGGCCAGTTCATCCGGGGGCACCTCGACTGGGCGTCGCTCTGCCCCCGTTACAGCGTGCCCTGCGCCCCGGTGGGCAAGCCGGACGAGGGATGGTGGAAGCAGCGTCCGGCCGACGACAGCTTCGAGCCGCTTCCCCTCCCGACGGTCTCCTGGTGGTGGGATCAGCTGACGGTCAGTAACCGCGCCACCAGCGAGTGAGTGACTGCCACATCCGCTTCGGTGCCACCGGCCTGCGCTGGGCCGGAACCGCGACCGGTGTCTGTACCGCCGCGGGTGGCGTCGCCGGCACGGGTTCCGGCGCGGGCCCCGGAACCTGGGCGGGCTGTGGCGCGCTCACGCCGGCCGGCGAGTCCACCTGCCAGTCCGGTTGGGGCCTCGTGCGCGACGCCGTGGTGATGAGGCTCTCGGCGTCGGACTGCGGCGGTCGCGCGGCGAACTTCACCGGGAGCGCGACCAGGTGCCTGGACATGAGCGCGCTTCTGTACTGCAACTCGTGCTCCTCGACAGCGAGTTGCACATCGGGCAGGCGCATCAGCAGCGCGTCGATGCCGGTGTCGGCGATGGCGCGCCCGATGTCCTGCCCCGGGCACTCGTGCGGCCCGCCGCTGAAGGCGAGGTGGGCCCGGTTGCCCTGCATCGAGGCGTGCGGGTCGGGGCGTACCACCGGATCGACATTGGCGGCGGCGATGCCGACGATCAGGGCGTCGCCCTTCTTGATCTGCTGGCCGCCGAACTCGGTGTCACCGACGGCCCAACGGCCCAGGATCGTGGTGAACGGCGGCTCGTCCCACAGCGTCTGCTCGACCGCCTCGGGCAGCGTCATGTGGCCGCCGCTGAGCTGCGCGCGGAAGCGCGGATCGGTGAGCACCATGCGCAGTACGTTGGCGATCAGATTCGCGGTCGTCTCGTACGCCGCGATCAGCACCAGCCGCAGATGCTGGCTGACCTCGTCGTCGGTGAGCCCGGCCGGGTGCTCGACGAGCCAGCTGGTGAAGTCCTCCTGGGGCGCGAGCCGGCGCTTGGCCACATGCCTGTTCAGTACGCCCATCACATAGGCGTTGCTGGCGTTCGCCGTCGCTGTGCCCTTGATCATGTCGCGGGCGCACTGCACGATCCGCTCGTTGTACTCCTCCGCCATGCCCAGGATCTGGCACATCACCATCATCGGCAGGTGCTCGGCGAACCGGCTCACCAGATCGGCCTTGCCGTCCTGACAGAAGCTGTTGACGAGCCGGTTGCTGTACCGGTTGATGTGGCGGCGTACACCGCGCGTGTCGATGCGCCCGATGCTGTCGGTGACCGCGCCGCGCAGCCGCTCGTGGTCCCCGCCGTCGGCGAAGACACAGATGGGCTGCCAGGTGAAGACCGGGGCCAGCGGATGGTCGGGGGGCACGGTTCCGTCGGCTACCAGGCGCCAGTGGCGCGAGTCGCGGGAGAACTGCGAAGGGGTGCGGGTCATGTGCAGGTTCTCGGTGTGACCGAGGACCAGCCAGGCCGGTACGTCGTCGTTGAGCAGTACGGGGGCGACCGGGCCGTGCTCGGCGCGCAGCTTCTCGTACACGGCCATCGGGTCGTTCTCGTGCTCCGGCCCGTACAGCCGGCGCAGGCCGCCCGGGCCCGTTGCGGTGATGGCGTGGGCCGGGCATCCCGGGGGCGGAAGGGCCCCGTCGTCCGCTCCGGGTAGATGGTGGAAGGGGGTTGTCACGGTCACTCCAGGGATCGGGCGATCAGGCCGGCAGATACAGGGCCCCGGTGGTGGCCGGGGGCCCGGCACGTACCGGACCCGGCAGTTACAGGGACAAGGAGTGCAGATAGCGCATCAGCGTCAGGAGGACATCGCGGCAGGACCCGCGCCCTCGCGCGTCGCAGTCCACTATCGGCACTTCGGGGGGCAGGTCGAGGGCGGTGCGCAGGACGTCGAGGGGGTAACGGGGCGCGTCCGGGAACGTGTTGATGGCGACGACGAACGGCACTCCGCGCTCCTCCAGGCGCCCGATCACGTCGAAACTGACCTCGAGGCGGCGGGTGTCGACCAGCACCACCGCGCCCAGGGCGCCCTCGAACAGGCCGTTCCACAGGAACCAGAAACGCTCCTGGCCCGGTGTGCCGAAGAGGTAGAGGATCAGCTCGTCGCTGATGCTGATCCGGCCGAAGTCCATGGCGACGGTGGTGGCGGTCTTGCCCTCCAGGTTGTCGTCGACGCCGACCCCGGCCTCGGTCATGGTCTCCTCGGTGGTCAGCGGACGGATCTCGCTCACCGAGCCCACCATCGTGGTCTTGCCCACCCCGAACCCGCCCACGATGACGATCTTCACCGCGGCCGAGGCCGTGGTGGGAAGGACGTCCTCGCCGCGTGGGCCGGTGATCGTGTCAGAGCTTCTGAAGTCCATGCATCACCGCTTCGAGGAGGGATCGGTCCGGCAGGGCGGCACGGACGATGGGCGCCCGCGATTCGACCAGTTCAGTGGCGAGGAGATCGGTCACCAGCACCGTCACCACACTGAAGGGCAGATTGAGATACGCCGAGACCTCGGCCACCGACAACGGGGCCCGGCACAGCCGCAGAATGGCGGCCTGCTCGGGCTGGACCGTCGGTGTCGGTTCGGTGCGGGAGACGACCATCGTGACGAGATCGAGCGGGGCCCGGTCAGCACTGTCCGCGCCGCCGGTGAGCACGTACAGCCGTTCCGGGTCCTTCGTCCCGGGTTGTCGCCGTTCTCGTCGGGGCGGACTCATGCGGTGTGCCCGTCATGGCGCGGAGGGCTCGTCAGGTGGGCTCCGATACGGATGACCAGGTCCCGCATACGCGTCCCCATGAGGCCCGCGTCCACCGTCTCGTCGGCGAGCACCGCGAGGTAGGCGCCGGTCCCGGCCGCCATCATGTAGAAGAGGCCACGGTCGACTTCGATGACGACGAGCCGCATCTTGCCTTCGCTGTACGGGATCTCGGCGGCGACGGCCGCGGCGAGGCTCTGCAGCCCCGCGCAGGCTGCCGCGAGCCGGTCGGCGATGTCGGGGTCGCCGCCGTGCCGGGCGATGCGCAGTCCGTCCGCGGACAGGACCACGATCTGCTGGATCTGCGGCACCCCGTCGGCCAGTTCCTTGAGCATCCAGTCGAAATTCGCCCGTTGCTGGATCACTTGAGATCTCCCTTGTCCAACGCGTCGTCAGGTTCGTCATCGGCCGACGGGTCCGGCAGCTCCCCGTTGAACCCCTTGTTGAAGGCTTCGATCCAGAGCCCCGGCTCCGGCTCGGGCTCCTTGGCCGCGCCGTTGGCATGGCCGTTGGTGTGGCCGTTGGTGTGGCCGTTGAGCGGCGGACGCTGTTCGGGCGGCAGGTTGTGGGACCCGAGCGGTGCACGGCCCCGGCTGCGGCGCTGCGGCAGCCCCTGCGCCGTCCATTCGGTCACCTCGGGAACGTCCTCCTCCCTGGCGACCGGCATGTGCACCGGACGCTGCGGCTGGACGGCGGGCTTCGGCTTGGGCTTGCGCCTGGGGACACGAGCCTCTTCCGCCTCGGACAGGCCGGACGGGCCCTGCCGGGGGATCGCCTGCGCGCCGATGCCGTGGGCGATGCCGGGGGCGCGACCGGTGGTGATCACGTCGCGCGGCACGATGAGCACCGCGCGGACGCCGCCGTACGCGGACTGCCGCAGCGAGACCTTGAGGTCGTACATCTGCGAGAGACGGCCGACGACGGCCATGCCGAGCCGCGGCGTCTCACCGAGGTCGTTGAGGTCGATGCCCGCCTGGGCGCGGGCCAGCATGCGCTCGGCCCTGCCCCTGGCTTCCTCGCTGAGGCTGACGCCGCCGTCCTCGATCTCGATGGCGATGCCGGTCTGTACCTCCACCGCGGTGACGTGCACCCGGGTCTGCGGAGGGGAGTAGCGCGTGGCGTTGTCGAGGAGCTCCGCGCAGGCGTGAATGAGCGGTTCGACGGCCGTGCCGATGATGGCGACCTTGGCGATCGAGTGCAGATCGACCCGCTGGTACTCCAGGATCCGGGACATGGCGCCCCGCAGAACGCTGAACAGCGGTACGGGCTCGGGCCATTGACGTCCGGGCCGGCCGCCGCCGAGTACGGCGATGGAGTCGGCGAGGCGGCCGATCAGCGAGGTGCCGTGGTCGAGGCGCAGCAGGTCGTCGAAGACCGCGGGGTTGCGCCCGTGGTCCTCCTCCATCAGCCGCAGCTCACTGGACTGCTGGTGCACGATGGCCTGCACGCGGCGCGCGATGTTGACGAACGCGCGCTGCGCGGAGTCGCGCATCGCTTCCTCGTTGTCGACGATCTCGAGGACGGAGCGCACCAGGGCGCGCTCCGGTTCGGGCAGACCGCGGTACGTCGGGTCCGCGTCCACCATGTCCCGCATCACCTCGTCGGGCGACTGCCCTTGCCGGAGGCGGCGGATGGTGGCCGGCAGCAGCTCGTTGCTGAGCCGCAGGGTTTGCTGGGCGTGCCCGGTGACGCGCTGGTCGAGGACGGTGAGGCGTTGCTCGTACTCCGCACGCAGGGCCCGCATGGCCCGCCCGCGACGGACGACTTGGGCGGCGACGGCCGTCACGACCACGGTCGCCAGGACGCCGAACCACACGACTGGTATCCGGGCGGGACCCGGTACGACGACGAGGGCGGCGGCGGTGGCCGCGGCCATCAGGAGGGCGGGTGGCACAAGCGCGCGAAAGAAGGGGGATTCTCTGTCAGTTGGAGGCGATTCAACGCGAACCATGTAAACCCTCTGGCGGTCGATTCGGTGATGTACTCGAACTATCAAGACACTTGCGAACAAGTGCGTGGTTTCATATCAACTCGGCGCGCTTCGAGCGAGCTTAGCCAGATGGGATCAGTGCGGCGGCATATTCGCCTAACCCTCTGCACGGGCCCTCCTGGCAGGTTTAGACTCGCCAACTTTGCACACTGGGCTCATGCGTGTGCGCAAGGAGTAACCGAACGGGTGACGAGTAGGCCTTGTGTACGCGCGAAGACCGCTCCCGCGGAGGCGGCCGTGGCCGCGCCCGAGCGAAGGCCCCGCTCCGGCGGAGGCGGCTGTGGCCGTGGCCGCGTCGATCAGCCGGCGCGGAGGGGCGAGTCCCGCGGAGCTCTTCCCCTACCCGCCCCTTCCCGAACCGGGGCTCCGCCCCGGCCCCCGGTCCTCAAACGCCGGACGGGCTGGGCGGTTGCCGCACGGATAGACGCTTCACCACGCCGGCCGAAGGCCGCCGAGCGGACGGGCGGTTGGGCAACGCGGAAGGGTGTCACGGTGCCGGGCGATGCCGCGGACGGGCGGAGGGGGCGCGGTACGCGGAACGTCACGCGGGGCCGGGCAAGCGTTGCCGGGCGGGCTGAGGGGGCCCGTACGCGGATTGTCGCGCTGGGGCGGGTGAGAGTGCCGGGTGGAGGGGGGCGGTACGTGGAATGTCGCGCCGTCGGTGGGTGGTTGCCGCAGTGCGGAAGGGCCTTTTCGGGCCGGAGCGCGGTGGTCGCCGCAGTGGGGGAGGGGCTCGCGTGCGAACGTTGCCCGGGCGGAGGCGGTTGTCGCAAGGGGAAGGTTTTGTGGGGGGCGGGGCGGAGTCGCCGGGCGGGGAGGTGGTTCGGCGTGCGTGGAAGGTGGGGCGTGTGTGGAAGTTGTCCGGGTGGGGTGCGGGCTCGCCGTACCGGGAGGTCAGGCGGGCCTTTGGGGGTGTCGCGTTGGGCGAAACCGTGCCGGGGTCGGTGGTCTCTCCCCTCCTCGCCAGGGCTACTTCAGCCCGTCCGGCGTTTGAGGGCGACTCGCCCGCAGGGCGTCCGGGTTCCGGGGCCGGGGTCTGGGGCTTGCCCCAGTTCGGGAAGGGGCGGGGTGGGGAACAAGCTCCGCAGGACACCACCCGCCCCGCCGGCGCCGCGTCGCCTCAGGCGATGGACGCCGAAACGATCGCCGCCACGGCGACATTGCACGACGCGGTCACCCACACCGCCGGATGCGGCTCGTCCTGGACCAGCGTTTCGCCCAGCTTCCCCGGCGTCACCAGGTCGACGACCAAGAACGCCACCGCCATCATCACGAGCCCCAGAACTCCGAACGCGGCCGTCGACACAAGCCCCTTGCCGAAGTCGTTGTACGTCGTCCAGATCGACGTGAACACGATCCCGCCGATACCCAGCAGCGCCGAGCTGAGCAGAAGCGCCGCATTGCGGTTGCGCTCCTCCCAGATCTGCCGGCCCAGCTTGCCCGGCGTCAGGGCGTCCACGAGGAATATGCCGAGCGTCAGCAGCACCACGCCCAGGGCGCCGTAGGCGGCGGAGCGGCCAAGTCCGTTGACGATGTCTTCCATTGGTCTTAAGTCTCCGCGCGTGAAGTCGATCGTGGTCAAGGAGAGGCAAAACCTATCGCACGGGTCCGCCGGTGCGGCCGGACGGGTTGTGGGGTGGCGCAACGGCGTCCCGTACGAGCGATTACGATCCGAACTCATGAGCGCTTCTGACCAGGAACAGGCAGTGACCGACCCCTCTCCCGTCCGGACCGGTGGCCTCACGCCCCGTCAGGCCCGGCGCCTGCGCATCGCCGCCGCGTCGGTCCTGATGGTGGCGGTGGGAGCGGTGCTGGCCGTGCGGCTGGCGAGCCGGTCGTCGGTTCTGGTCGTCGGGGTCTACGGGCTGGCGCTCATCCTGTGCGGTGGCGTGATCGAGCTCAGCCGGCGCGGGCGCACGCGACTGGGCACCTGGCTGCTGGTGGCGGGCCTGGCGGCGGCGGTGGCGGCGGACGCGTTTCTCATTCCGTGACGCCGTGACCCGTGCCTCCGCCACCCCGTACGGCGAAGTCCTCGGCCGCGCGGGACAGCAAGCGGGACGACAAGGGCCCGAACGCGGCTCGGCGCCACGGGCGAGTGATCCGCCCGAGGCGCCGAAGCCGCTGTACAGGAGCTCCTGGCAGGAGCCCCGGACCTCTTAGTCGAGGTAGTCGCGCAGGACCTGCGAGCGCGACGGGTGCCGCAGCTTCGACATGGTCTTCGACTCGATCTGACGGATGCGCTCACGCGTCACGCCGTAGACCTTGCCGATCTCGTCCAGCGTCTTCGGCTGGCCGTCGGCCAGACCGAAGCGCATCGAGACGACGCCCGCCTCGCGCTCGGAGAGGGTGTCGAGCACCGAGTGCAGCTGCTCCTGGAGGAACGTGAAGGAGACCGCGTCGGCCGGGACGACCGCCTCGGAGTCCTCGATGAGGTCGCCGAACTCGCTGTCGCCCTCCTCGCCCAGCGGGGTGTGCAGCGAGATGGGCTCGCGGCCGTACTTCTGGACCTCGATGACCTTCTCGGGGGTCATGTCGAGTTCCTTGGCCAGCTCCTCCGGGGTGGGCTCGCGGCCCAGGTCCTGGAGCATCTGGCGCTGGACACGGGCCAGCTTGTTGATGACCTCGACCATGTGCACCGGGATACGGATGGTGCGGGCCTGGTCGGCCATCGCGCGGGTGATCGCCTGCCGGATCCACCACGTGGCGTACGTCGAGAACTTGAAGCCCTTGGTGTAGTCGAACTTCTCCACCGCGCGGATCAGACCGACATTGCCCTCCTGGATCAGGTCCAGGAAGAGCATCCCGCGGCCGGTGTAGCGCTTGGCCAGCGAGACCACCAGGCGGAGGTTGGCCTCCAGCAGGTGGTTCTTGGCGCGGCGGCCGTCCTCGACGAGGATCTCCAGCTCACGCCGGAAGACCGGGTCCTGCTCGTCCTCCTCCTCCAGCTTGTGCTCGGAGAAGAGGCCCGCCTCGATGCGCTTGGCCAGCTCGACCTCCTGCTCGGCGTTGAGCAGCGGGACCTTGCCGATCAGCTTCAGGTAGTCCTTGACCGGGTCGGCGGTGGCGCCGGCGACCATGACCTGCTGCGCGGGCGCGTCGTCCTCGTCCTCGTCGGACAGGACGTAACCGTCACCCTGCTGCGGCTGCTTCGCCGGCTTCTCGTCGGCGTCGTCAGCGACAGGGGACTCGTCGGCCCAGGCGTCGCCCTGCGGCTCGTCGGGGGCCGCGGCGGCCTTCTTGGCGGCGGTCTTCTTCGCGGTCGTCTTCTTCGCGGCGCGCTTCGCCGGGGCGGCGGGGGCCTCGGTCTCGGCGGCGGAGTCCATTACCGATATTGACGCGGGAGCCGCCTGTGACGTCGCCGAAGCGGTCTTCTTGACGGTCTTCTTGACAGCGGCCTTCTTGGTCGCCGGACGCTTTTCCTCGTCCCTCGCGACGGTCTTGCGCGCACGCTTGACGGGCGCCTTGGCCGGAGCCTTGGGCGCCGTGACCATGAGCGTCACGCCCTCTTCGTCGAGGACCTGGTTGAGGCTGCGCAGCACCCGCTTGAGCTGGTCCGCGGGAATGCTGTCCGCCTCGAAGGCGTGGCGTACGTCGTCGCCGTTGATGTGACCCTGCTCCTTGCCATGCTCGATGAGCGCGACCAGGGAGGGGGATTCCGCAATCTCCTGTGGGAACGGGCGGGACGGACTGACCGACACGAGGAGCCTCTCGTAGCAAAAATGATGACTAGGCGAGGTCGCATGACGTAAGGGGCAGCGCGACGACACCTGTGGGTTCATCGCACGCTCGCGCCATTTCGTTACGCCTTGAATAGAGTGACCTGAACCACTTTCCCGAAACAGCCCGCTCGGGGCCCCTCCGGTAGCGTGACGGCATGATCACCGGCACTGGCCATGTACTGATACTCGGCGGTACGACGGAGGCCAGGCAGCTAGCGCGGACACTGGCT
This sequence comes from Streptomyces sp. ISL-99, assembly GCF_018614005.1. Taxonomy (NCBI): domain Bacteria; kingdom Bacillati; phylum Actinomycetota; class Actinomycetes; order Kitasatosporales; family Streptomycetaceae; genus Streptomyces; species Streptomyces sp. ISL-99. The sequence goes on along the minus strand of NZ_JAGGPC010000011.1, from coordinate 161,530 downwards.
CCGGTCCCCCTCCTGCGCGTTACGACCTCGCTCGCAGGACGGGTGACACAACCAAGGATGCCTGATGGTGAGATTCGCGTCGGAGGCTTCGGCGGTCCGGGCCCGATGGCGGCCTGGCTGAGCGAGCAAGAGGTCGCCGCTGTGATCGACGCCACGCACCCTTTCGCAGCCCTGATCAGCGCGAACGCGGCGACGGCGGCGGCTGCCGCTGGCGTCCCGCTGGTCGCGCTGCGCCGCCCCGGCTGGCAGCCGGGCCCCGGCGACCGCTGGCACCACGCCGACAGCCTGGACGACGCGGCGGCGCTGCTTCCGGGGCTCGGCCGCCGGGTCTTCCTGACCACCGGCAGGCTCGGCCTGGCCGCCTTCGCCGGCCTGGACGGGCTCGACTTCCTCGTGCGTTCCGTAGAGCCCCCGGAGCCGCCGCTGCCCCGCCGTACGCGGCTGCTGCTGGACCGCGGCCCGTATACCGTCGAGGGCGAGAGGGAGCTGCTGCGTACGTACGCCGCCGACGTCCTCGTCACCAAGGACAGCGGCGGCCCCGCCACCGCCGCGAAGCTCACGGCGGCCCGGGAACTCGGCCTGCCGGTCGTCGTCGTACGGCGGCCGCCCCCGCCGCCGGGCGTGCGTACCGTCCCCGATGTGGCTGGGGCGGTCGCGGAGCTGGAGCGGCTCGGGTGCCTCAGTCCCGGCGCGATTCCCGGCGCAGCAGGTACGTGTCCATGATCCAGCCCTTTCGGGCGCGGGCCTCGGCGCGCAGCCGCAGGATCCGGTCCGAGACCTCGGAGAGCCTGCCGGAGACGAGGATCTCGTCCGCGGTGCCGATGTAGGCGCCCCAGTAGATGTACGGGTCCTCCTCGGCGTACCGCTGGAAGACCTGGTGCGCGTCGAGCATCACCACCACGTCGTCCGTGCCCTCGGGCCAGCCCTCGGCGAGCCGTCGGCCGGTCGTGATCTGGACGGGCTTCGCGACCTGGTTCAACCCGGTGCGGTGCCGGGCGACCAGCGCGGACACGCTGCTGACACCGGGGATGACCTCGTGCTCGAAGGTCACCTTCCCGCGCTCCAGGATCTCCTCCAGGATGCCGAGCGTGCTGTCGTACAGCGCCGGATCGCCCCACACCAGGAACGCGCCGGTCTCGTCCTCGCCCAGCTCGTCGGTGATCATCCGCTCGAAGATGTCGGCCCGGCGGCTGCGCCAGTCGCCGACCGCGGGGGAGTAGTCGGCGCCCCCCGCCCTGCGGTCGCGGTCCGGATCGCGTCCCTCGACCAGCCGGTACTCCCGCCCGTCCGCGATGTGACGGCCGAGGATCTCGTGCCGCAGCCGGATCAGGTCCGACTTCTCCTCGCCCTTGTCGAGGAGGAAGAAGACGTCCACCGTGTTGAGCGCTTTTACGGCCTGGATCGTCAGATGGTCCGGGTCGCCCGCGCCGATGCCTATGACATAGATCTTTCTCACCGGACGGAGTCTGCCGCATCGGGTCCGCCGGCCTCGGTCTCGGGCCGCCCGCGCAGGCGCGGAGCGCTCTCGGCCGCCGGTACGGGCTTCTCCTCCCGCACGACACGGCCGGCCAGCTCCTCCGCCCACGCGGTGAGTTCGGCGAGGGCGATCCCGTACGGACGCGCGTCGCCGTACGCGGCGATGCCGGCGGCCCCGCGCCGCAGCAGCGTCGCACCGCCGCTCCGGTTGCCCCGGGCCGCGTGGGTGAGACCGACGGCGAGCTGGGCGAGGCCGCGCCACAGGGCGCGTTCCGCTTCGGGGCCCGACTTCCAGGCGTCCTCGAAGACCTCGTGCGCGTGGAACGGCATACCGGCGTCGAGCAGCCGCTGCGCCTCGTACACCGTCTCGCCCCCGGTGCGCTGCACACCCTCGGGCTGCCGGGCCACGGCCTCGGCGCCGTACGGCAGCGGCCTGCCGAGCCCGTCACGCGGCCGCGCGCTGCGCGCCCGCCCCTCGGGATCGCGGTCCCTCCTGTCCATGTCCCGTTCCCTGTCGCCCATCCGCCCATTGTCACCTGTTCCGGTACGCGGTCACCGGACCCGTCCCGGACAGGCGTTGAAGTCCCGGCGGAGTCGGGACCGCTCAGAGAGTGAGGTATTGTTCTGTTGCACGCCCAGCCAGGGGAAACCCCAGGTCAGGCGGGCATCGGGACGTGGCGCAGCTTGGTAGCGCACTTGACTGGGGGTCAAGGGGTCGCAGGTTCAAATCCTGTCGTCCCGACTCGAAAGAGTCGCAAGTCAGAGGCCGTATCGGAGTAATCCGACACGGCCTCTTGACATTTCTGGGACCGGACAGGGCCTTGCGGCGAAGACGCCTCAGCCGATACGGGTTGCCCCGAGGGGCAGGGTGCGAGGTGGAAGGTAATCAAGGGGCGGGCGCCACACGCAGTCGCCAGCCGGCCAGGCAGGGGCCCCACCGCTTCGTGGGGCGAGGAATTCGGTCGCGCCCCGTGAGGTGAGCCGTTAGCTTCCGCCTGAGCGCAGTGAGGTACGAGACGCCACCGCGAAGGGAGCCATGCATGGAGAATGAGGGTGCGCGGAACGATCGTTTGGGCTTACTGCTCGACCAGTTCGACCACGCCAGGGAGATGGCCCAGGTGCGGCTGACGGGGCTCAGTGACGAGGAGTACCTGTGGGAGCCGGTGCCCGGTTGCTGGTCGATACGACGCCGGGGCGAGGCGGCGACGCCCAGGGCGTTCGGGCCGGGCGAGTGGGTGCTCGACCAGGGCGCCCCGGACATCCCGGCGAATGAGTACGCCGAGGTCGCCCGGCAGGCCGCCGACGGCATGAGCGTCGCCAAGATCGCCGATGACTGGAGCGTGAGTGTCGAGCGGGTCGAGCAGATACTCGCCCACACCGGTGCGCCGGAGCCTGACGAAACGCCGATCACGACCATCGCGTGGCGGCTGGCGCACGTGCATTTTCACTTCGCGGGCCAATGGGAGTGGACCTTCGGTGAACGGCGGCAGGAGCCGAAGCTGCTGGTCGACTTCACCCCATCCGCCGCCGTGGCACTCGAACGGTTCTGGGCGCTGATCGACCGTTGGCGCGGCAGCGTCGCCGCCATGACCGACGAGCAGCTCGACACGGTCGGCTTCTCGCAGTACCCGTACAGCAACGACGCCGACTACCCCTTCATCACCGTGCTGTCGGCGGCCAACCTCGAACTCATCCACCACATGGCCGAGATCGCGTTGCTCCGCGACCTGTGGCAGGCCCGCTTCACCACTCCCCGGTAGGCCCGGGCGCGCCGCGAGGGTGCTCGATGGCGGTTTACGATCCTGCGCGCCTACGGCGCGGGCTCGGGCCGCCGGCCCTGCCGCGCCACCGGACTCCGCCACGATCCGTCTCCCTCCCTGCGGCCGAGACCGCCGCAGGCGGGTTCGCCGGGCCTCGCGGTTCACCGCGCTCATGGTGCGGCCGGCAGGCAAGCTGTCCCTGGCCGCCGCCCAGGAAGCGGGAGGCGGCCACAACCGGTGGGACGGTGTTCTCCCAGCTCGGACGGTGCTGGTGGAATGGCCCGACGGCGGTGCGGTGGGCGGCTCGACCTAAAGGTCGCACGTCGGCCTGACCCTCTGCCAGGTCCTCGATGTCCTCCAGGACCTGCTGAGGTTTTTGTGCCGGATGGCTGTGACCAGCACGGTCCCAACACGCAGTGGGATGCCTCAGCCTTCGTCTCCGAGCACCGCCTGGATCACGTGCCGGGCGTTGTGTGCCATCGCCGGGTTCGTCGTCCGGTAGTACGGCAGCGCGATCAGCGCCTGCGAGAGCGTCCGCCCCCGTCCGCGGGTCCAGGTCGCGTCGTCCACGCCCAGTGCCTCGCGGAGGACTTCCCTCGAATTGGCCGGCAGCAGATTCCACGCCGGGAACAGATCGCAGGCCGGATCACCCACCCCCACGCACCCGAAGTCGATCACGGAGGTCAGCCTGCCGCCACCGTCCACCAGCAGGTGGGTGGGTGGTCACTCCTCCGCGTGTGGCCGAGAAGTCCTCCAGGGCCCAGGCACCAACCAGGTCGTCCACAAGCACCTCGCACGTTCCTCACGTAGGGCCGGGCCCGGCCGTGACGGGCACAGTCAGAGCACGGGGAATGTGCCCGGCCGGCCGGACCTGCGTCACCGACATCCGCCGGCCACGCACCCGAGTCAACCCGCACACCCCGATGCGGATCTCGGTCCCGGGAGCCAAAGACCGGCCCCTCCTTTGGGGCGACGGCGCATATCGGTGCCGCAGCACATCACGACTGCCCGACTCGTGGTCAGGAGCGGGGAATGATCGGCTCCTTACGCGGGATTCGCAGGTCCAGGGTGGCGCAGAGGCACAGCAGGCAGAGGACCACACCCAGTTGCGCCAGTGCAGCGCCGTACACCCCGATGGGTACGGTGGCCAGGATCGCGGCCGAGGTGGCGAGGCGGAGCCAGGGGCCGCCGAGGTGAAGGGTCCGGCGGAACACAGCATGTCCGCACAGGTAGAGGGCGATTCCCGCGGCGACGAACAGGGCGCCTGCTGTGGAGGCGGGTTCCAGGGGGTGGGCGGCGGCCTTCTTCACACCTGCGGCGAAGGTGACCACGCCGAGCAGGAGCGGGATGTGCGCGTAGTTGTAGGCGTTGAGGGCCACGGCAGCTCGATGGGTGGCGCATTGGTAGGCCAGCGCCTGTTCGGCCCGTTCGATGTCCGACCGGAAGTACATCCACCACAGGCAGGCCGCGATGCCCAGGGTGGCCACCGAGACGGCGATCAGGGGCGCGTTGACAGGCAGACCTGCCGCGCCGAGCGCGATGGCGATCAGAGACTCGCCCAGGGCGATGATGATGAGCCCGTGGCGTTCGACGAAGTGCGCCGGACGGATGGTGAAGCCGGCCAGTCGGCCTCCCAGCCGAGGCGCTGCCGCTTCGATGACCAGGGCCGCCAGCCACAGGGCGTACTGGGTCCTGCCGTGGGTGAAGGCGCCGAGCACAAGGAGCGCCGCTCCGGTGAGGTTGAAGGGAGCCAGCCGCGTGATCGCCCGGCTGGCTTCCGCACGGGTGGCTCGTGAGAACAGCCCGGCGTGGACCACGGTCACCAGCGCGTATCCAGCGGCGAAGACTTTGGCCCCCCGTCCTTGAAGGCATCGGGAAGGGCCAGTGCCATCGTCAGAAAGCCTGCCATGCCGGCAAAGAGCAGGATGCGGCGCCGGTCCGTCGTCGGCGGCAGCTCATTGGTCAGCCACACGTAGCCGTTGAACATCCACCAGATGAGACCGAACAGCAAAGCGGCCTGCACCACGCCACCGATGTGCGGGTCCTCGACGAGCACGGTTGTCAGCTGGCTGACGGTGAAGACGAACACAAGGTCGAAGAACAGCTCAAGGGTGGAAACCCGACCAGGACCGGCCTCGTCATCGCTCATGTCGGTCATGTCGGTATGGATACCAGGGCCAAAGCGACCTCTTGGACAAACCGGTACGCAATGGCTGGGAGGGGCAGGACGGTCGTACGTGCCGACCCGTCGGGTACGGGTCAGAACTCGTCGGCTCCGCCTTCCGGTACGAGCGGCTGCTCGGCCCAGATGGTCTTGCCGGTGGACGTGTAGCGGGTGCCCCACTGCTGGGTCATCTGCGCGACGAGGAACAGGCCCCGGCCGCCTTCGTCGTCGCTGCGGGCATGGCGCAGGTGAGGTGAGGTGTGTCCGCTGTCGGAGACCTCGCAGATCAGGGTCCGGTCGCGGATGAGCCGTAGCTGGATCGGGCCCGAGGGGGCGTGCCGGATGGCGTTGGTGACGAGTTCGCTGACCACCAGTTCGGTGGTGAACGAGAGCGCCTCCAGGCCCCATTCGCCGACCTTCTTGGTGGCGACGGCCCGCGCGAAACCGACCGCCTCCGGATCGGAGGCCAGGTCCCACACGGCCACCTGGTGGCGGCTGAGCATGTGCGTACGTACGAGAAGCAGCGCCACGTCGTCGTCCACGGAACCGGGCAGCAGTGTCTCGACCGTCCGGTCGCACAGCTCGTCCAGTGGGAGCCGGTGCTCGGTGAGTACGGAGCGCAGGCCGTCGAGCTGGTCGGCGAGGTCCCGGTCGCGGCTCTGCACGAGACCGTCGGTGAACAGCGCGACGAGGCTGCCTTCCGGCAGTTTCAGCTCCGCCGTCTCGAACGGCAGACCCCCGAGCCCGAGCGGTGGACCCGCGGGCAGGTCGGGGAAGGTGACGGAACCGGCCGCGGGGTCGACCACGGCGGGGGGCGGGTGGCCGGCCCGGGCCATCCTGCACAGGCCGGACACCGGGTCGTACACGGCGTACAGGCACGTCACGCCCAGCGCTTCGTCGTAGGGCATCGTGTGGCCGTCGACGGGGACGGCGCCCTCGTTGGCCGCCTGGTTGACCAGGTCGTCCAGTCGGGCGAGGAGTTCGTCGGGCGCGAAGTCCAGCCGGGCGAGCGCCCGTACGCTCGTGCGCAGGCGGCCCATGGTGGCGGCCGCCCGCAGACCGTGACCGACCACGTCTCCCACGACCAGGCCCACCCGCGTGCCCGACAGCGCGATGACGTCGAACCAGTCGCCGCCGACACCGGCCTTGTTGTCGGCGGGAAGGTAGCGGTGCGCCAGCTCCACGCCGGACAGCTCCGGGAGGTTCTGCGGCAGCAGGCTGTGCTGGAGCATGAGGGCCGCGGTGTGCTCACGGGTGTAGCGGCGGGCGTTGTCGATGCTCACGGCGGTACGGGCGACGAGTTCGTCCGCCACGGCCAGCTCCCCGGCGTCGAACGGGTCGCGGCGGCGGTCCCAGGCGAACGTCACCACGCCCAGCGTGGCGCCTTCGGCGCGCAGCGGCACCACCAGCCGTGCGCGCGGCTGCGGCTGCCCGTCGGCGCCTTCCGTGTGGCCCAGGCGTTCCTGCACCGAGCGGCCGGAGGACAGGCTGCGGGCCTGGGGGGAGTCCGGCGGGTAGTCGATCCGCCGCGGTGCCGCGGGGCGCTCCGCGGTGGTCGCTCCGCTTCCCGGTCCCCACACGCGGATCACGTCGCCCGCGGGCGCGATCCCCCAGGTGGGCTGATCGCCTTCCAGTACGGCCTCCAGGAGGTCAACCGTGACCTCGTCGGCGAACTGCGGGACGGTGACCTCCGAGAGCTCCTGGGCCGTACGGGTGATGTCCAGGGTCGTGCCCACCTGCCCGCCTGCCCGTACGAGCAGGTCCAACCGCTGCTGCGCGAGGTAGCGGTCGGTGACGTCCATCGTCTCCTCGCACACTCCCAGCGAGGCTCCGGTCGCGTCCCGCAGCCAGTAGTACGAACACGACCAGACGTGGTCGCGCTCCGGGTCGACGGGCGGGCGGCCGCGGTAATGGAGCTGAATGACAGGCTCGCCCGTGGCGATCACCTGCCGCATCGTCTCCTCCAGGGTCGGCGGGTACCGCTCGGACAGGATCTCGCCGTCGGCCACCATCTCGTCCGGGCCGAGACCGGCGTACTGTGTGGTCCCCATCTCGCTGTAGAGGGCGGCGTTCGTCCACACCACCCGCAGGTCCGTGTCGTAGATCGCCAGGCCCACCGGTGACTGGGTGGCCAGCCCCCGCAGCATCGACTGCAAGGCCTCCCACTGCTCCGTCTCCTCGGCGTCGGCCACCGCCAGCAACCGGGCAGGACCGGTGCCCGCGGGAGACAGCGGGAGCACGGCCGTGGCCACCCGGACGACGCGGCCGTCGCGGTGACGCATACGCAGCACCTGGCGGCGGACGCGTCCGGTGGCCGGCAGACCGGCGCCCGGCAGGACGGCCGCCGTCCGGCTGCCGTCCGCGCGGTCCGCCAGAATGGTGCCCACGGGACGCCCGAGAACCTCCTGCGGCAGGTACCCCAGCAGCCGCTGCGCCGCCGGACTCCATCCGACGACCGTGTCGTCGGCGTCCAGCACGGCCGTGGCCGCTCGCGAGAAGTCGAGGGGGCCGCGGAAGTCGGCGTCCCCGGCTGCGTGTACCGCGCTCATGGCACCTGCCTTGTCGGTGCCGCCCAGCGGGCGGCGAGCAGAAGCGCAATGTCGTCGGGCCGGTCGGCGGACTGCCGGGCCTCCCGGATCAGACGGTCCGCCGTCTCGGCCAGAGAGGACGAGCCGATTTCCGAGAAGGTGGCGCGCAGCCGCTCGATGCCCAGGTCGATGTCGATGCCCGGCTGCTCCACCAGCCCGTCCGTGAACAGCGCCAGCACGGCGCCCGGATCGAGCCGCAGTTCGGTGACGGGGTACGAGGCATGCTGGTCCACGCCCAGCACGATGCCGCCGGCCAGGTCCAGAACCTCCGTCCTGCCGTCGCTGTGGCGCAGCAGCGGCTGCGGATGCCCGGCCCGCACGGCCTGCGCGGCCCCGGACGCCGGGTCGAGGACGATGTAACAGCAGCTGGCGAACTGGCCGGGATCGATGTCGATGAGCAGACGGTTGGTGTCGTGCATGACCTCCTGCGGGTCCTGTCCGGCGAGGGCGAAGGCCCGTACCGCGCTGCGCAACTGGCCCATCGTGGCGGCAGCGGCGACACCGTGCCCCTGTACGTCGCCCACCACCAGAGCCAGCCCCTGGCCCGTGATGACCACGTCGTACCAGTCGCCTCCCACCTCCATGCCCTGGGTGCCGGACAGGTACCGCGCGACGGTGTCGACGTGCTCGACGACGGGCAGGCGGTGCGGCAGCAGCGCGTCCTGCAGGCCGCGCGCGAGGGCGGCTTCGGTGTCGTAACGCTGGGCCCTCTGGAGGGCCTGCGCGATGAGACCGGCCAGAGCGGTGAGGACCGTGCGTTCTTCGGGGCTGAAGCCGCGCGGCTGGTCGAAACCGAGGATGCACGAACCGACGGGGCGTCCGGAGGCGATCAGCGGCAGGAAGGCCCTGGCGCCGACATGGGCGTCCATCGGGATACCGGGGTACGCGGCGGCCAGGTGTTCCATCGACTCGAAGAACAGGGGGCGGCCCGTGGTGAGCGTCTCGACGCCGGGCAGCCGGGTGTCGAGGCTCACGCCGTCGAAGCGGTCCAGGAAACCCTTCGGGAAACCGGTCTCCCAGGCCAGGTAGAGATGCCGCTCGTTCAGCAGGTAGATCGCCAGCTGACGGCCGCCGAAGGCGGGCAGCAGCTCGTCGGTGACCACCGAGGACACCTGGCGCGCCGTGACGGCCTCGGTCAGCGCGATGGCCAGGGCGACCGGACGGTACAGCGCCGACGCGCGGTCGGCCGGAGAGCCGAGGCCGGTGCCCGGTCTGGTGACCGACCCCGGCGCGTACGCGGGCTGGTCCGCCGGGGCGAGCGTGGCGGTCAGGCCGTCGTGGCCCGGATACAGGGAGACCGACAGCCACTCCTCCGGCCCGGGCGAGCGGCGGGCCGTGAAGTGGACGTCCTCGTCGGAAAGCAGCGCCGCCCGGAAGTGCTCCTCGTACGCCGGATGCCCGAACCACGGCAGGGCCTCCCACAGGACACGGCCGGTCAGGTGGGACCGCGCCTGGCCGAACAGCATCTCCGCGCTGTGGTTCAGATAGGTGATCCGCCCGACCCGGTCGAGCGACAGGATCGCGCGCGGGAGCCGGTCGGTCGCCTCGGCGACGACAGGGCCGGCGCCGAAGTCCACCAGGAAGCCGGCCAGGTGGCCCCCGGGGCCGCCGCCGGGCGGCCGGGCGCGGGCGGAGAGTTCGAGCAGGTGCGGCCGCCCGTCCGGGCCCCGCAGCCGCATCCTGCGGGTCACCGGAGCGCCGGACTTCGCCACGTGCCGGGCGACGGCCCACAGCCCGTACGCGTCCTCCGGGTCCAGCCGCGCCGCCAGAGCATCGATCGTGCCGGGAAAGGCCGCCGGGGAGATGCCGAGGATGGCGCACAGTTCGTCGTCGGCCACTACCGCGCCGTCGGCCAGATCCCATTCGAAATTCCCGATCCGCACCGGCGGTGTGGTGACGGACGGCAGGTGTACGCAGACCGGCTCGCCCTCCCACTCGACGGCCTTTCCGTCCGCGCACAGCTCGGCGAGCGCGGCGGCGAGCCGTTCCCCGGACTGCAGCATCCGGCGTCGATCGGTCTCGTCGACGGGGACGCCGGTCGTGGCCGCGCGCAGTACCACCAGCACCCCGAACTTCTCGCGGCCGTCGGCGAGGGGAACGTACAGCGAGCCGAAAGAAAACGGCAGACCGGCCATGAACTGCGGGAACCGTCGCATGGCGTCTTCGGCGTCGGCCAGGAGGACGGGCCGGCCCGAGCGGTGCGCCTCGGCCACGGGGAAGGGGCGGTTGACGTGCATGCGCCACCAGGGGCGGAACAGTGTGCCGGGCAGCCCGCCCAGGACCGCCAGCCGTAGCAGCCCCGGCGTCCGGGAACGCAGATAGACGCCGCCGGCGAATCCGCCGGCAGACTCGATCGCGTTCACCGCGGCTTGGGCGAGCACCAGCGCGAGTTCGTCCGGAGCTCGGCCTTCGCTGTCCGGGTTCCCGGTCGTAGCCCCGCTCTGGCTCGGCGGTGCGGGCCCGGCCGCGCCGTACCAGGTCACACAGCAAGGATGCTCCCCAGCCGTGGTGCCGCGCATCTTCGCGTCAGCCGGCCACCGGGTTTTCCGTGGCGGCGGGCGCCGGCCGGTGGCCCGGCCGGGCGGTCAGGGCGGTCGCCAGCTGGGCGCGCGAGCGGACGTCCAGCTTCTGGTAGATGCGGGTGAGCCGGGCCTCCACCGTCTTCACGCTCAGGTACAGCTTCGCCGCCGCCTCCTGGTTGCTGGCGCCCTGCCCGACCAGCAGGGCGAGGCGCAGCTCCGCGTCCGTGAGGGAGGACAGGGTGTCACCGCGGGCGGGGGCGGGTTCGGCCGTACGGGACGACGTCTCGGTGGTCAGCCCGAGCCAGGGGACCGCCCCCGCCCGTTCGAAGACCGCCGCGGCGGCGTGCAGGGCGCTCTGGGCGGCCGACCTCCTGCGGCGGCGGCGCTCCACGCGGGCGAGCGCGATCAGTGCCCGGCCGCGCTCCAGCGGCAGACCCGCCACGGCGAAGCTCTCCGCCGTCCGGGCCAGCAGATCCGCGGCCTCGTCCGGCTTCCCGCTCGCCGCGAGGTACAGCGCGTACGCCCGGTCGAGGCCCAGGAGCACCGTCGTACGGCCGAGGCGTCCGGCGACCGGCCGCACGTCGTCGAGCAGGGCCGCGGCCTCCTCCGGGGCGTCGTTCGCCAGCAGCGCCTCGGCCAGTTCCTCGTGCCAGCGCAGCATGGACGGGTCGACGGTCGACTGGGCGCGCTCGTCGGCCTGGACGCGGCGCAGACTCTCCAGGGCCGACGCCACGTCGCCGTTGATGAGCTGGACCCGGCCGAGCGCGTACAGGCTGCGGGAGAGGAAGACGTGGTCGCCCTCCTCCTCGGAGGCCCGGACGCTGCGCCGGGCGTAACTCGCGGCGCGCTCGAAACTGCCGCCCGCGGTCTCCGCGAGAGCCAGGGCGTACCAGGCGGGTCCTGGCGACAGACCGGCCTCCAGGGTCAGGGCGAGCGACCGGCCGGCGTGCGCGAGCGCCGCCGCGCACTGCCCCTGCCTGGCATCGATCTCCGCGAGCGTACTGAGCAGCTCGATGGAGTCCTCCACCGGGCCCCGGCGCTCGACCAGCGGCAGCAGGGCGTTGAGCTGGTCGCGGGCATCGGTGAGCCGGCCGTCGAACATGGCGTGGCGGATCGTCAGTATCTGCGCGGCGTTGCGGATGCCGAGGGGGCGCTCGAACACCTCCAGGGCCCGCGCCTCGGCCAGTACCCGCTCCGCGTCCGGCGAGCCGAGGACACGGTCCATGCGCGCCTGTACGGTCAGCGCCCGCGCCGCGGTCCTGCGGTCGCCCACCGAGCCGGCGAGCGCGGCGGACTCGACGGCGGCGGCCCGGGAGCGTACGGGGTCGCCGTCGGCCAGGACGTACTTCACCGCGAGCCGCAGCTGGACGGCCGCGCGCAGCGCCGTATCGCCCTCGGAGTCCTCCATGGCGTGGACGTAGATCTCTTCGAGGTCGCACAGCCCCTGGCCCGCCGTGTCCAGCACCGCCAGCCGCGCGCGGACGCGGTCGGCCGGCGCGGCGTCGCGGGCGAGCAGGTCGGTGGCCGCGCGCATGGCCAGGTCGGCGCGGGCGGCGCGGGCCGCCTCCTCGGCGGCGTCGACGAGCCGGGCTATCCGCTCGGCGCCGTGCTGTACGGGCGTGGACTCGGCGGCGAGCAGGGCGAGTTCGGCGGCCAGCGCGCTGTTGCCCCGGCGCCGCGCGATGTCGGCGGCCGCGGCGACCTCGGTGGCCAGCGCCCCGTCGGGGATGTCGGTGGCCAGTGCCCGGTGGCGTACCGCCTCGACGGGGTCGTCGACGACCCGCGCCAGCGCGGCGTGACCGGCGCTGCGCTCCGTCCAGCACGCGTCGTGCACGAGCGTCGACGGCAGTACGCCGGCGGTGAAGCGCACCGTGCCGTCCTCGTCGAGGGAGACCAGGTTCGCGCGTTCGGCGGCCGCGAGTTCGGCCTCGGCGGTGGGGCGGCCCGCGCGGCGCATCAGCGAGGCGGTCGGGCGCAGCGCGAGCGCGGCCAGCAGGAGCGTGGAGCGTACGTCGGGCGATGCGGCGCCCAGGAGCTGGCGGGCGAGATCCCGGGCGCGCCCGGACAGGGACAGCGCCTCGGCGTGGTGCACCGGTGTCCGGGCGTCGGCGAGGGACCGGCCGACGGCGAGCGCGAGACGCGGGTTGCCGCCGCTCGCCCGGTGGATGCGGCCGGCCATCCGGGAGGGCAGCCGGTGATGGATGAGCAGCTCGGCGATCTCGTCGGCCTGGAGCGGCGGTACGAACAGGACGTCGGCCTCGGAGGGCACCCACAGGGGCTCCGGGCCCGCCGCTTCCGGTCGCGGCGTAACGCCATGGGGCGGGACGGAGCCGTACGGGGACGGTGTCTCGACGGCGAGCACCCGCAGCGCGGACGGAGCCAGGTGCAGGGCGAAGCGCATGAGGTCGGCGCTGGTGTCGTCGATGCGCTGCACACCGTCGACCACCAGCAGGACGGGGCCGCGCGCGGCGAGGGTCCGCAGGATCTGGGCGAGGGCGAGCCGCAGGGCGATGGCGTCCCAGCCGCCGTCGGGGATGAGCGCTTCGCGGCACAGCATGGCGACGGCGGTGCGCTGCGGGCCGGGCAGCCCGTCGAGGATGTCGTACGTTCCCGGGCCGGCGTCGTACGCTCCCGGGCTGACGGGGCCACCGGAGACGCCGGCGCCACTGGGCACGCCGGAACCACTGGCTCCTGCGGGACCGCCAGGCCCGCCGAGCCCTCCCGGACGACCGGCCGCGCCCCCGTCCCCGCCTGGGCCACCGGACTTACCGGCGCCACCGGGCCACCAGGAGCCGCCTTGACCGCCGGGGCCGCTGTGGGCCGACCCGGGCGCGGGCCAGGAGACGCACGCCGCCACGGACGCGACGAGGGCGGCGGCGGCCGCGCCCGGTATGTCGCGGTCGGCGGGAAGCGTGGCCAGCCAGATCACGCTCTCGCCACGGGACTCGGCCCGCGCGGCGGCGGCCAGCGCGAGTTCCGTCTTGCCGACCCCGGCGGGGCCGGTGAGCAGGGCGCGGCCGCGAGCGCGCAGGACCCGTTCGAGCCGCGCGAGGAGCTCGGTCCGCCCGACCGGCGCGGGTCGGTGCACCGCCGACGTCACGAACCCACCACCACCCTCCGGCGCGCGAGCCCACTGCCCGTGCGAGCAGAGAATACGAAGTCGGCGGCCGTCGTCCAGACCAATTGTCCGGCATGCGGACGCACATGCGGCGTGGCGCGCCCGCGGCAAGCCGCGGACGCGCCCGTGAACAGCGTTGATGTGACGTACCTGACGTCTCAGAAGGTGAGACTCCAGCTGTCGATGTAGCCGGTGTCACCCGATGCCACGTCGCGTACCTGGAGCTTCCAGGTGCCGTTGGCGACCTCGCTGGACGCGTCGACGGTGTACGTCGCGATGACGTTGTCGGCGCTGTCCGAGGACGACGAGGCCTTCAGGTTGCGCACGGTGCCGTCCGGAGCGACCAGGTCGACGACCAGGTCACCGCGCCAGGTGTGCTTGATGTCCACGTCGACCTTGAGGGCGGCGGGGGCGTTGCCGGTGCGGCCGGTGACGGCGAGCGAGGACGAGACGGTCGCGTTGTCGTTGATCGTCACGTCCGCCGCGTTGGTGAAGGTGGCGCCGCCGGGGGTGGTGGTGCCGGTGACGGCGTTCACGGTCTTCGTGGTGTCGGCGATCCCGGAGCCGCAGCCGCCGGTGCAGGTGCCGGGAAGCGGCCGGGCGTTGGCCTTGATCGCGGACTCGATGTCGGCCGGGGTGAGGGTGCTCTTGGCCGACTTCAGCAGCGCGGCGAGCCCGGCGATGTGCGGGGCGGCCATCGAAGTGCCCTGGTAGGGCTTGTAGTTCTCGGTGGACTGGGTTGTGGTACCGGAGTTCAGCGTCGAGAGGATGCCGTTCTCGGGGGTGGTGACGGTACCGGGCGTGTCCGTGGCGCGACGGGTCTCGCCGCCGGGCGCGGAGACGTCGATGATGGTGCCGTAGTTCGAGTAGAACGAACGGTTGCCCTCACGGCTCGTGGACGCCACGTTGATGACGCCGGAGCAGTTGGCGGGCGTGAAGCCGGAGGCGTTGGCGTTGCTGTTGCCCGCCGCGACGACCACGGTGGTGCCGCGCGACACGGCGCCGTTGATGGCGGTCTGGTAGACGCTCGGGCAGGTCGAGCTGGCGCCGCCGAGGCTCAGGTTGATGACCTTGGCCGGGGTCGCGTTCGCCGTTACGCCCGGAACGGTGCCGCCGGACGCCCAGGTGATGGCGTCGGCGATGTCCGAGGAGGAGCCGCCGCACTTGCCGAGCACGCGCACGGGCTGGATCTTGGCGCTGTACGCGATGCCCGCGATGCCCTTGGTGTTGTTGGTCGTGGCGCCGATCGTGCCGGCCACGTGCGTGCCGTGCCAGGAGGAGTTGCTCGCCTTGGAACCGGTGCCGCACTCGCCGTCGGTGGCGTTCCAGTCGCCCTCGTCCTTGGCGTTGCTGTCGCGGCCGTTGCCGTCACGGGCGTCCGCCGACGAGGAGATGAAGTCGTACCCGGCGACGACGTTGCCGGCCAGGTCGGTGTGGGCGGCGTAACCCGTGTCGATGACGGCGACGGTGACGCCGCTGCCGGTGGTCTTGTCCCAGGCGCCGGGTACGTTCATGCCGCCGGTGGCCTCGAAGAGGTCCCACTGCATGGCGTAGTCGGTGTCGTTCGGGGTGGCCGCCATCGCGTAGGCGCGGATGTCGGGCTCCACGGACGCGACGGAGGTGTCGGCGCGGAAGGCGTCCATCACCTCGGTGAGGTCCTTCTTGGACGCCTCGCCGCCCAGGTCGACCAGGGCGGCGCCGCCGGCGAGGCGGCGCTCGAACGACAGGCTCTCGCCGGTCTCCTTGCCCTTGGCGGCCGCGTCGTTCTTGGCCGCGGTGTTGGAACCGGCCTCGGCGGACTTGGACTTGTAGGTGACGATGACCTTCTCGACCGGCGCGGCCGGCAGCTCGGTCATGGCCTGCGAAGCCGGGGCGGGCTTCGGGGAGGGGCCCGTGGCGGCGGCGGACGCCACGGAGGAGGTGGCAACGACGCCGGCGATCGTGGCGGTCGCGGCCACGACGGATATGAGTCTCCGCCTGGAACCGTTCAAGGTGTTCCCTTTCATGACGTACGTGCGGAGCGCCTGGCCGGCGGCGCGGGAGCCACGCGTGGCGTGGGGGCCACGGGTGCGCGGTTCCTGGGCCGGGTGAGCCCGTGCGCCGCCGCCGGCGCTACGACCCTGGGTCAGGCCGTCGCCGGCGTACCCCACCCTTTACATGCACCTGACAGCAAATGCTCAGGAGACGGGATTCGCCGGTGCGGCAGACAGTAGGGAACGGCGAGATGAACCCGATACGGGGAAAACCCTTGTCGCCCCCGCGAGGGGTGAGGGGCGGCCCTGGGCGAGGGTGGCTGTAGCGTCGGCTCCCGGCATGGACACCATCACCCTGTGGCAATTCGCGATACTGGCCGCCGCGTCGGCCCTGGTCGGGTTCTCGAAGACGGCCGTCAGCGGTGCGAACACGGTCAGCCTCGCCGTCTTCGCCGCCGTACTCCCGGCCCGTGAATCGACCGGCGTACTGCTGCCCATCCTGATCGCCGGCGACCTGATCGCGGTCCTTGTCTACCGGCGGCACGCCCACTGGCCGACCCTGCTGCGGCTGTTCCCGGCGGTGGCGGGGGGTGTGGTCGTGGGCGCGGTGTTCATGCTGTGGGCCGACGACGAGGCCGTACGCACGTCGATCGGCGCGATCCTGCTGCTGATGGCCGGGGTCACGCTGTGGCGCCGGCGCACGCCGCCGGAGCCGGAACCAGGGGCGGAGCCGGAGACCGGCACGGCGTCGCGCGGCGGCCGGATCAAGGCCCGTTCGTACGGTGTGCTCGGCGGCTTCACCACGATGGTCGCCAACGCGGGCGGCCCGGTCATGTCGCTCTATCTGCTCTCCGCGGGCTTCCGGAAGCTCGGCTTCCTCGGCACGTCGGCGTGGTTCTTCCTGATCGTCAACACCTCGAAGGTGCCGTTCAGCGTCGGCCTCGGGCTGATCGACCTCCGGTCCCTGCTGCTGGACGCCGCCCTCGTGCTGTTCGTCGTCCCGGGCGCCTGGCTCGGCCGCAGGTGCGTGGACCGGATCAACCAGCGGCTCTTCGACCAGCTGGTGATCTGGGCGACCGTACTGGGCGGCCTTCAGCTGCTGCTGCGCTGAGCGAAATGGTGCGCGAGGTGTGTTTCGTGACGAAAGTGGAGACGTAACCGCGCCCCTTCACGCTGGGAGAGACCCATGGCTCACATCAACCGACGCGACCTCGGCCTGCTCGTACTGCGCACGGGCACCGGCGCCGTACTGGCGGCGCACGGCACGCAGAAGCTGCTCGGCTGGTTCGGCGGCGGAGGCGTGGAGGGGACCGCGACGGCCATGGAGCACATGGGCTTCAGCCCCGGCCGGCAGAGCGCCGTCGCGGCCGGGCTCGGCGAGGCGGGCGGTGGGGCACTGCTGGCCCTCGGGCTCGCCACGCCCGCGGCCGGCGCGGCGGCGGCCGGAGCCATGGCCGGGGCCGTCGCCGTACACGCGCCCGCCGGTTTCTTCGCCCAGTCGGGCGGCTACGAGTACCCGGCGTTCCTCGGCTTCACGGCGGCCGCCATCGGCCTCGCCGGAGCCGGCCGCTACTCGCTGGACCACGTCATGGGGCACCGCTTCGACCAGCCGTGGACCGTGGCACTGGCCTTCACCGGCTGCGCGCTCGCGGCGGCCGGGGTCCTCACCAAGCGCAGCAAGGCACAGGCGGAAGGCGCGGACCGGGCCGCGATGTAGGCCGCGGTGCAGGCCCCGCGTCGTGGTGCGGCCGGCCGCCGACCGGCCGGCGAAGCACCTCAGGCGCGGTCAGGAGTCCACCGGGCGCGGGCCCGCAGCGCGCGGGGGTGGCGCCATCGCCCACCGGATCGTTCTGGTCAGCGCGTGCCCGCTCAGGCGCACGCAGGTCCTCTCGAAACCCGGCAGGCGGGGCAGCCTGAGCGGTTCGCGGGCCCACGGTGGCAGCGTCGAGACCGCGTTCGCGGCGAGAGCGGCGTACGGCGCCCGGGCGATCAAGGGCAGCGGCGGGCGGAGCAGGATGTAGCGTGCTGCCTCGCGAGCCTCCTGGGTGGCGCGCAGCTCGGGTCGGTAGGCGCGCAGCCGTTCGGCCAGTTCGGCCTGCGTGCGCGGCGGGTCGCTCACACCGAGCGCGGCCGCCACCCGCGACATGTCCGCTATGTACGCGTCACAGCCGTCGGGGTCCAGTGGTCGCGCGCCGTAGAGCTGGTGGGCGCACAAAAAGCTGTCGACCTCGGCGATGTGGACCCAGGCCAGCAGGTGCGGGTCGGCGGCGTGGTAGGTCTCCCCGGCGGCGGTAGTCCCTCGCACGCGTTCGTGCACGGCCCGGACGCGGTCCACCGCTTCCTGCGCGTCTTGCGCCGTGCCGTACGTCGTCACCGCCAGGAAGGTGCTGGTGCGCTGGAGCCGGCCCCACGGATCGCCCCGGTAGCCGGAATGAGCCGCGACGGCGGCCATGGCGAGCGGATGCAGGGACTGCAACAGCAAGGCCCTCAGCCCGCCGATGAACATCGAGGCGTCCCCGTGAACCGTACGGATCGGCCTGTCAGGACCGAACCAGCGCGGGCCCGGCGTCTCGTGAATGCGAGCGCGTGTGTCCCTGCCCGCGGGCCCGGCGACACGGCTGAACAGGCTGCTGCTGAGTCGCTCGCGCACGTAGGAGACGGCGGGTGCGGACACGTCCATACGACCAGTATCCGGCGGCCGGAATTCTTGCCCGCGCGGCGTTCCCGCGCGGCGTATACGTGTGCGGTTTTACGTGTGCGGTTTTACGTGTGGGGCGCCCGGATCAGCCGATGTACCGGCGGGCGGTGGAGCGGCGCTGCGCCTGTGTCAGTGACCGCAGGCGTGCCTCCACCGCCGGTGGTACGACGCGCCGCTCGCGCAGCACCCAGGGGAGCCCCGCGACCGCCTGGCCGAACGCCCGCAGGGATGCCCGGTCGCGCGGCACCGTACGGGCCAGGAAGAAGGTCCTGCGCAGTGCGGCGGGCGCCGGCCGGCGCAGCCAGCAGAACCACAGGGTGTTGCGCAGACCGTGGACGCGCCGCAGCGTCGCGTCCCGTACCGGCGACGGCGCATGGTGGGCCGTCAGCTCGTCCACGTACGCCAGCCACCAGCCGTGCGTCGCGAAATCGGTGGCGAGCAGCTCTTCCTCGCCGCCGAGCCACAGCCGCTCACTGAAACCGCCCGCCGCCAGGAAGGCATCGGTGCGCAGCACGGTCGCCGCCGCCAGGAACGAGCCCAGAGCCGGACCGGGCAGCCAGTCCGGTCTCTCGACCGGCGAATCGCGCAGCTCGGCCACGATCGGGTCTTCCCGGCCGCCCGGCTCGACGAGAATGCGGGCGGTGACGCCCACCAGCCGCTCGTGCCGTTCCAGCAGGTCCGCCGCCCGCGCGAGGGAGCCCGGCTCCCACCAGGAGTCGTCGTCACAGAAGGCGATGTACGGCGTCCGCACCTGCCGCGCCGCGAGATTGCGGCCCACCGCCCCCAGGTTCCGGCCGGGGGTCAGCAGGGTCACCTCCGGGTACAGCCGGGCGACGGCCTCGGCCGTACCGTCCGTGGAAGCGTTGTCGGTGACGATCACCGGTGGGCGCTCCGGCAGTCCGGTCAGCTTGTCGAGGGTGCGCAGCAGCTCGTCGCGGCGGTTGTGGGTGATCACGACGACAGTGGTGCGTGCATCACTCATGATTCCATCCTCCGTGACCACACTCCGCGGCGCCCGCCGCCGCACGGCTGGACGCCACCTCAACGAATGGGGCGGGTCAACGCATGGGGCGGGGCGGGTTACGGCGCGGTGCTCTGCGTCGTGATCAGATCGATCAGGGCGGGCAGCCCCTGATCGAGCGCGCGGCGCTGCCGGTCCGCAGGAGTTCCCTGTCGCAGGAGGCGGTGGACGAGGGACCCCACCTCCCGCATGTCCCCGGCTTCCTCCAGAGCGGGGGTGATGTGCTCCATCAGCTGATGCAGTACGTCGCCGGCGCTGCGGCGCTCGCCCGAGGGGGTCACCAGCGAACCACCGATGCCGTGCCGTGCGGCGAGCCAGTTCGCGCCCTGCAACAGCTCCGGCGAGCACTGGGGCGGCGGCGTGCCGGCCTTTTCGTCGCGGATGGCTGTCGCGACCAGCGCGCGGACGATGCCGGCGAACATGACGGCGTCATCGGCCCGGAGCTGAACGTCCATGCACCGCACCTCGACGGTCGGGTACCGGCCGGAGAGACGGGCCTGCCAGTAGATCTGGCCCGTGTCGGAGATGATCCCCGAGCTGAGCAGGTCCTGGACCCGGTGCTCGTGATCGGCCAGATCGACGAAGTACGGAGGGGGCCCACTGACGGGCCAGCGTCCGAAGATCATGGTGCGCCAGCTGGCGAAGCCCGTGTCGTGGCCGTCCCACAGCGGGGAATTCGCCGACATGGCCACCAGTACCGGCAGCCAGACCCTGATCCGGTTGAGGACAGCGACGCCCACGTGCGGATCGGGTACCTCCGCGTGTACGTGCATCCCGTTGATCAGTTGCTCCGCCACCAGTTGCGGGGCCTGCGACTGCATAGCGAGGTAGCGCCGGTTCCGGCTGACCGGAACCGGCGCCGCCGCCCTCAGCGGAGCTGTGGCGCAGGCGGCGATCCGGCATCCCAGCTCCTCGGCCGCGGCACCCACCGCGTGGCGCAGCCGCAGCAGGTGGCCTCCGACCTCGTCGAGGTCCTTGCACACCGGGGTGGCGACCTCCACCTGTGCCTGAAGGAGCTCGCACTGCACCTCCCGGTGCTCCACGACCGGCGCCAGGCCGGACGACCCGCGCACCTCTTCGGACAGTGGCACCGGCATGCCGGTTTCCGGGTCGAGCAGCAGGTACTCCTCCTCGACTCCCACAGTGATCATGTCCGGTGACTACCCCCAACCGCCGGGGACGAACCAGGAGAAAACGCCCCGTCTGCCGGCTCACGGTTGCGGTCGGCCGGCCTGCGGAGCCGAGAGCCGGCAAACACCCGGTCCTCCGCGCTTTGTTGTGGTGGTATCCCTTCAGCGCATGGGGGAGGGCGCAGGAGCCCGCCGCAGTCGGAGGAGTACATGGGGGAAACGGCAATCACAGCCGCTGAGGTGGTACGTCCTCGCGTACGCGCGCTCGTGGCCGCCTATGCGGTGTCGTCCTACGGGAACTTTCTCAATCTGATCGCGCTGAGCCTGTTCACGTACGAGGTCACCGGCAGCGGACTTGGTCTCGGCCTGCTCATGGCGCTGCGGCTGTTCTCCGGCTTCCTGGCCGGACTGGCCGCCGGCGCGCTGGCGGCCAGGGCCGGCCGCAGGCGGTTGATGATCACCGCGGACAGCTGCCAGGCGGTGGCCATGGTGGTCCTCGCGGTGTGTGCCCGGTCGGCTACGGCGTGGCTGCTGGCCGTCGTGGTGATCGTGCTCGGCGCCGGAAACACCTTCTTCACGGTCGCCCTGCGCAGCGCGGTCCCGGTGCTCGTGGGCTCCGAGGCGCGGGTCCGGGTCAATGGGCAGCTGATGACGGTGCGTTCGGTGGCGACGGTGGCCGGCTTCGCCTCCGCCGCACCCGTCATCGGGATCGCGGGCTACGGCGCCGCGTTCGCCGTGAACGGCGCCAGCTTCCTGGTGTCCGCGGCGGCGATGTTCTTCCTGCGCCTGCGGACCGACGAAGAGCCCGCCACTCCCCAGGGCGCGGAGCGGCCGGACTCCCTGTCCCTGCTGCGCGTCATGACCGCGGTGCCGGCCCTCATGCTTGGCATGATCCTGCTCAGAGGCGCCGACGCGCTGGCATCCTCCTCGCACAACGTGGCGCTGCCCGTGGTCTCCGCTCTCCACTCGCCCCAGAACCCTGCCGTCTTCATGACACAGTTCTGGGCCTCCTGGGCCGCCGGCACGCTCGTTGCCCACCAGGTGCTCAAGCGCCGGAAGGCCTCCCGTACAGAGGACCGGTGGGGCCTGTACGCGTACGTGGGCGGTACGTGTGCGATGTCGCTGTGCTTCGTCCTGGCCTTCACGGGCCCGGCGCCCCTCGTGCTCATGGTGATCGTCGGCGTCGCGGGGATCGCCGACGGATTCACCGAGATCGTCTACACCTCGATGCTCCAGAAAATGCCGGACCGGGAACGAAGCCGCTTGTTCGGCCTGTCCGCCACGGTGGAGACGTGCGGATTCGCCCTCGGCATGGTGGCCGCCGCGGCAGCGCTCGAGGCCTGGTCCGTGCTCGCCGTGGTGGGGGTCTTCCACGGACTGGCCTTCTGCGGCGCGCTGACGCTGTTTCTCACGACTCTCCCCGGCCGCCGCACAGCAGACGGATGACCTGCGTGATCACAAGGAGTGCACACTCATGAACCGAGCCCCGGGGGAAGCCGTGTACGAAGGTCCTGAGCCGGAGTTCACCGACGACGACCCGCCGAACGCCGTCAGCGCCCTCCTGCGCGCGGCGGAACGCTCTCCCCACGCGGGAGTGGTCACCCTCGGGGACGACGGCCGCTCACACACCCTGCTCTACCCCGAGTTGCTGTCCATGGCCCGCCGTATGCTCGCCGGGCTGCGCGCCCAGGGCCTGGGCCCCGGTGCGGACATCGTGCTGTGCGGGCTGCCGCTGCCCGCCTTCTTCCCCGCCTTCTGGGCCTGCGTGCTCGGCGGCGCGAGACCCGTCGCCATCGCCGAACGGGCCGAGGACGGCTCTCCCACCCTGGAACGGCTCCGCCACACCTGCGAGTTGCTGGGCTCACCGCTGGTGCTGACGGACCGGGCGGGAGCGGACGCGCTGGCGGTTTCCGCCCCGGGCCTGCGGACCGTGGTCGCCGAGGACAGCCTGCGACACCCGCCCGCCGAGGATCACGTGGAGCCCGAAGGCCGTGATGTCGCCCTGCTGATGCTGTCCTCGGGCAGCACCGGCGCCCCGAAGGCAGCGCAGCTGACTCACGCCGGACTGGCCGATTTCGCGGCGAGCAGCCGCCGGATCCTGGATGTGCGGCCCGGCCACACGACCGTGAACTGGCTGCCGCTGGACCACAGCGGTGCCTTCCTGCTTTACCACCTCCTTGAGGTGTTCGTGGGCTGCACCAATGTCCACGCGCCGACCGGGCACGTACTCGGCTCACCGCTGCGCTGGCTGGACCTTCTCGACGAACACGCGGCGAACCACAGCTGGGCACCAGCCTTCGCGTACCGGCTGATCGCCGAGGCGGTCGGTGAGTGCCCGGACCGCACCTGGGATCTGAGCGCGATACGGAGCCTTGTGTGCGGCGGGGAACAGATACCGCTGCCGGTGATGAACGGGTTCCTCGCCGCCGTGGAACCGTTCGGTGTCCGGGCAGAACACATCGTTCCCGTATGGGGGATGGCGGAGACGGTCACGGCCATCACCTACGGCAGGCTGGGCGGCCCGGGAGCCGTTCACCGCGTACGGAAGGACAGCCTCGGCGGACAACTGATCGACGCCGGCGAGGACACTCCGGAGCAGGACGTCCTGACCTTCGTCGCCGTCGGAGCACCCGCACACGGCGCCGCGGTGCGTGTCGTCGGCGACCGGGGGGAAGTTCTCGCGGAGCGGCGGATCGGCCGACTGCAGGTGCGGTCCACCGCGCGGGTCACGCCGGGGTACGTGAGGAACCCCGCGGCCGACCGTGCCGCGTTTCCCGCCGGACCGGACTGGCTCGACACCGGCGATCTGGCGTTCCTCGCCGCCAGGCAGGTGACGATCACCGGCCGCGGCAAGGATCTGATCATCCTGAACGGGCACAACGTCTACTGCCACGAGGTCGAGGACGTCGCCGCCTCCGTGCCGGGGGTGCGGGCGGGCGGGATCGCCGCCTGCGGCATTCCCGACCCGGACACCGGCAGCGAGTCGCTGGCCGTGTTCTTCGTCGGCACCGCAAGCGCCGGCGAAGACGAGGCCGTCGCCCGCGGTATCAAGGCAGCCGTCTTCGCCAGGCTCCGGCTCACCGCCGCACGCGCCGTACCCGTCCCCGAGGCCGGGTTCCCGCGTACCCCGGCGGGGAAGATACGCCGGACGGAGCTGCGCGACCGGCTGCTGGCAGGTGCCTTCGATACGGGCGATCCGGGCCGGGGTGAGCGGCCCGGCCCGCTGGAGGCGGTACGGGAGGCCGTCGCCGCACTTCTCGGACACCCGGCGGACAGCGCAACGCCGTTCTACGAGTTGGGGATGACTTCCCTCGCCCTCACCCGGCTTCGTGACCGGCTGGAACGGCGGCTCGGCCGCGCGATACCGCAGACGGCCTTCTTCGAGCACCCGACGGTCTCCGCCCTGGCGGCGCATCTGGCCGCCGCCGCCCCGGAACCGTCCCGCCTCCCGGCCCCCGCCCCACAGCAGGCACCGGCCCGGGGCGGGGCGGCCGAAGCGCCGGATCACCGCATCGCGGTCATCGGCATGTCCGCACGCTTTCCGGGAGCCCCGTCCGTCGACGCGTTCTGGGCGAATCTCCGTCAGGGCAAGGACAGCGTCAGCGTCTTTCCGGGGCGTGGTACCGAGCCGGACCATGTCCCCGTCGGTGGTGTTCTCGACGACATAGAGGGCTTCGACTCGGACTTCTTCGGGGTGAGTCCCAAGGAGGCCGGACTCACCGACCCGGCTCACCGGCTCTTCCTGGAGTGCTGCCACGAGGCGCTGGAGGACGCCGGTTACGCGGGCTCGGCACCCGACAGCCGCATCGGTGTGTTCGCCGGCTCCGGAATGAATCTCTACGACCACCAGAGTGCGCCAGGTGCGACAGCGCGCGCGGACGGCGACCCGGCCACCGGGCTGCTGACGGCCATGGGACGGCAACCGGACTTCCTCGCCACGCGCGTCGCCTACCGGCTCGGCCTCACCGGCCCCGCCATCGGCGTCCAGACGGCGTGCTCGACCTCGCTGGTCGCCGTACACCTCGCCGCCCAGTCGCTGATCAGCGGCGACGCCGACGTGGCCCTCGCCGGCGCCGCGGCCGTGCACACTCCGCAGGATTCCGGGTACCGCAGCCACCCCGGTTCCATCCTGTCGCCGACCGGACGCTGCCGGGCGTTCGACGCGGACGCCGACGGCACCGTGGGCGGCAACGGAGTCGCCGCCGTAGTGCTCAAGCGGCTCGACCGCGCACTCGCCGACGGTGACACCGTGCACGCCGTCATCGCGGGTTCGGCGGTCAACAACGACGGGGCGGGCAAGGCCGGGTTCAGCGCACCCGGGCTGGCCGGACAGGTGGAGGTGGTGCGGCGGGCGCTGCGGAAGGCCGCGGTTCCACCGGACACCGTCACCTACGTGGAGGCTCACGGCACCGGCACACAGCTCGGTGACCCGGTGGAGTTCGAGGCGCTGTCGCGCGCCTTCGCAGAGGGCACCGACCGCACGGGCTTCTGCACGCTGGGCTCGGTGAAACCTGCCATAGGTCATCTGGACAGCTGTGCCGGCATGGCCGGCCTGATCAAGACGGTGCTGATGCTGAAGCACCGCACTCTCGTGCCGACGTTGCACCTGCGCCGGGCCAACCCAGCGCTCCCGCTGGAAGACAGCCCGTTCGTGCTCGGCACGGAACTGAAGCCCTGGACCGCGCCTCCCGGCGTACCGCTCAGAGCCGGTGTCAGCGCGCTCGGCGTCGGCGGCACCAACGCCCATGTGGTGCTGGAAGAGGCGCCGCCCCGCCGCGTCCCGCCCCCCGCCCGGTACCCGGTGCTCGTGCCCGTCTCCGCGCGGGACCCCGAAGCCCTGGCCGAGCTCGTCGACCGGCTGCGACGGCACCTGCTGGAGCACCCCGGCGCGGCCGCCTCCGACGTGGCAGCCACGCTGGCTCTCGGCAGACCCCAGCGCAGGCACCGGACGGCCGTTGTGGGGCGTACGGCACAGGAGCTCGGCCGGGCGCTGGACAGTGCGGCCGTCGACGGCGCCCCGCTCGGGCGGCCGGCCTTCGCGTACTCCGGCCAGGGCAGCGCCCGCCCGGGCATGGCACGTGAGATCTACGCGGTCCACCCCGGTGCCCGCCCGGTCCTCGACCTGTGCGAGCAGGTGTACGCCGAGGAGTTCGGCGGCACGCTGTTGCCCCTCCTTCTCGACGAGACCACGGCACACCCCGACGCGATCTGGCCGACCGGCACCGCCCAGCCCGCCCTCTTCGCCCACCACATGGCTCTCACACAACTGTGGCGCGCCGTCGGAATCCGCCCCGCCCTCCTGCTCGGACACAGCGTCGGAGAATACGCGGCGCTGTGCGCCGCGGGCGCCCTGTCCGTCGAGGACGGTCTGCGGATCACCGCCTGGCGCGGCAGGCTGATGGAGCAGCAGTGCCCTCCCGGCGGAATGCTGACGCTGCGCGCCGACACAGGGACGGCGCGGCGCATCGCGCAGGCGTCGGGAACCGAACTGGCCGGGGTCAACGGGCCGCGCTCCCAGGTCGTCTCAGGACCGGCGGACGCCGTGCGGGAGGCCGGTCGCCTCCTCGACCAGGAGGGCATCCCGTGGCGCGCCGTGCCCGTGGACCGCGCCTTCCACTCGGGGGAGCTCGACCCCGTGCTGCCCGAACTGCGCTCCCGCGCCGAACGGCTGGAGCGGCACCCGCTGCGCCTTCCAGTGGTGAGCACGCTCGACGGCGTACTGCTCCCGGCCGGCTGGACGGTCGACGCCGACTACCTCGTACGCCAGGCACGGGAGCCCGTCCGCTTCGACCTGGCGACAGCGACGGCGGCCCGCGAAGGCTGTACGGACTTCCTGGAGATGGGCGCCGGTGATGTGCTCACGCGCCTGGGCCGGCACTGCCTGCCCGACAGCCGCTGGGTGCCCGGCCAGGGGACAGGGGCCAGGCAGTGGCGGGGATTCCTGACATCTGTCGGTGAGTTCTACCGGCGAGGAGCTGACATCGACTGGCAGGAGGTGTGCCGCGAGGGCGGCCGCGTACCGCTCCCCGGCCACCCCATGCGGCGGCGCCGCTACCCGGTCGCGGGTGCGGGTGCGGGGGTGGCGGGCCGGGCTCCGGCGGCCGGGCCGTCGGCGCACGCGGGTACGGCACCTACACCGGCACCTACACCGGCACCTGCACCGGCCGCCGGGACCGCGGCACCGACAACCACGACCGGCGTCGCGGACGAGATCATCGGCGCCATTCGCGAACTGACAGCGCGGAAGCTGGGTGTTGATCCCACGGACGTGGAGCCCGACCGCTCGTTCTTCGCTCTGGGCGCCGACTCCCTGGCGCTGATGGGCATGACCACCGAGTTGCAGCGGCTCCACGGAGTGCGTGTCCCGGTCCGGGAGCTGTTCTCGGACTCCGACACTCCGCGCAAGCTCGCCGAACTCGTCGTACGGCTCGGAGGCGGTCCGCGACCGGCGGCTCCCGACGCCGTACCAGCGGCGCAGGGGCCCCGGGAACAGCAGCCTGGCGGGCCGCCTGCCGGAACTTCCGCGCAGACGCCGCGTGGCACCACCGGGCAGGAACCGGACGGTGACAAGGGACTGCGGGAGGTAGTGACGCAGCAGCTCCAGCTCGCCGCGCAGCTCGTCGAACAGGTCACCGGCCTGATGACCCGTCAACTGGAGATGTTCACCGGCCCGGCGCCCGAAACCGCCGCCTCCGCCGCCCCGCCACCGCAGCCGGTCCGTGCCACGGCACCAGAACCGCACGCCGGAACGCCCGTGGTACCGCACCGGCCCGCCACGGCTGCCGCACCACCCCAGGACACCGGGGACGACCAACAGAAGACAGGCAGTTGCGACTTCAGCCTGTACTTCTTCGGCGACTACCCCGAGACCGGCACACGCGACACCTACGCGCTGATCACGGAGGCCGCCGAATTCGCGGACCGAAACGGCTTCCACGCCCTGTGGTTCCCCGAACGGCACTTCAACTCCTTCGGCGCCCCCTTCCCCAACCCCTCGGTGCTCGCCGCCGCACTCGCGTCCCGCACCAGCAGGGTCCGGCTGCACGCCGGCTCAGTGGTCCTTCCCCTGCACCACCCGGTCCGTGTCGCCGAGGAGTGGTCGGTCGTCGACAACATCTCCGGCGGCCGGGTCGGCCTCTGCTTCGCGAGCGGCTGGCACGCCAAGGACTTCGCGCTCGCCCCGGAGAACTTCGGCCGGCACCGCGAGGTGATGTACGAGCGGCTGGAGACCGTACGCACCCTCTGGTCGGGACAGCCGCTGACGATGGCGGCGGGAGACGGCGAACCCGTCGAGATCCGGCTGCACCCCCGCCCCGTCCAGGACATGCCGCCCCTGTACGTCGCGGTCGTGGGCAACCCCGACAGCTACCGCCGCGCCGCCGCCGAGGGCCTCGGGGTCGTCACCAACCTGATGTCGCAGTCCGTCGAGCAACTGGCCGAGAACATCGCGCTCTACCGGCGTACCCGGGCCGAGCACGGTCTCGACCCCGCCGCGGGCCGGGTCGTGGTCCTCGTACACACCTATCTCGGCGCGGACGCGCAGACCGCACGCGCCGAGGCGTACCACCCCTTCGTCGCGTACCTGCGCTCCTCGCTCGCCCTCTTCGACCAGGTCACCAACAGCCTCGGCTTCGAAGTCGACCTGGAGAACACGCCCGAGGAGGACGTGGACTTCCTGCTCGGCCGGGCCTACGAGAGCTACTGCGCCTCACGCGCCCTGATCGGCGACACCGACTCGGTGGCCGCGACGGTGCGGAGGCTGACCGAAGCCGGCGCGGACGAGATCGCCTGCTTCGTGGACTTCGGCGTCCCCGCCGACAAGGTGCTCGCCGCGCTGCCCGCGATCGACGCCCTGCGCGCTCGCACACAGCAGCGGCCGCCGGCGGCCGTCGAGACCGTCCCCAGCGACCTGTCGCCCGCTCAGCGCCGGATCTGGCTCGTGGAGCAGATGTACCCCGGCACCAGCATGTACCACGAGCCGAAGGCGATCCGACTGGAGGGCCCGCTGGACGTGCCGCGGCTGACGTGGGCCCTGCGCCGGACAGTGGCGCGTCAGCCCGCGCTGCGCACGTTCTTCGCCGGAGTGGACGGCGTCCCCCGCCGGCGGACCCACGAGGACATCGAGTTCGACTGCCCGGTGGAGGACCACACGGGCGCCACCGAGGCACAGGCACTGCGCTCGGCTCTGCGGACCGGGGGAGGCGCTGCCTTCGACCTGACCACAGGGCCACTGTTCTCCTGCCGGCTGCTGCGCCTGTCGGACGAGCGGCACATCCTGTTCCTCCTGGCGCACCACATCGTCTTCGACTCCTCGTCCACCGGGGTCTTCGCCCGTGAGGTGGCCGCCCACTACCGATCCTGGCCCGACGACCCCGCTCTCGCGCCGCTGGTCGCGCGCCCGCAAGCCGTTGTCGGCCCCGACCGGACGGCGGAAGTGCTCGCCTTCTGGCGACGCGAACTGGAGGGCGCACAAGACCTGACCCTGCCTTCCGACAGGCCACGTCCGCCCGTCCGTTCCGGCGCGGGCGCGAGCCTCACCCACGCGCTGGACGCTCGACTGGTCTCCGGGCTGAGGGAGTTCGCCGCGCAGCGCCGTGCCACCTTGTTCATGGTGCTGACGGCCGCGATCGGCGCCGTGCTCGGCCGGTTCAGCGGGCAGCGGGACATCGTGGTCGGAACTGCGGTGGCCGCCAGGCCGGAGGGAGCCGAGGACGAGATCGGCCTGTTCCTCGACACCGTCGCGCTCCGTCTCGATCTGACCGGTGACCCGGGCTTCACGGACCTGCTGGGGCGGGTGAAGGAGCGCAGCACCGCCGCCTACGAACACCGGGACGTCCCCTTCGACGAACTCGTTTCCGAGCTCAACCCGCATCGCGACCCCAGCCGCAACCCCCTGTTCCAGGTGATGGTGGAGTACGAGAACGAAGGGGAAGTGGACTTCGACCCTCCGGCGCTGACCGCGACCCTCCTCGACACGCCCTCCGACCGCGCGCCCTTCGACCTCAGCTTCTACCTGACGCACCACCGCGACGGCCTGCGCTTCATGACCGAGTACGACACGGACCTGTTCGCGGAACGCGACGTACGACGGCTCGTGGACTACGTCGAGCACGTGCTGCGCAGGGCCCTCGCCGATCCGCGGGCCCCGCTTTCCGCACTCACCGCGCTCACCGGAGCCGATCGCGCGGACCTGGCGCTACTCGGCCGGCAGCAGGAGCCCTTGCCGGACGTCGAGGAGACCCTGCACGGACTGTTCGAAGCGCAGGCCCGCCGGACTCCGGACGCTGTCGCGCTGTTCACCGGAACAGGGCACGTGCCGTACGGGGAACTGGACCGGCGGGCGACCCGTCTCGCGCGATGGCTGAAGTCGCAGGGGGCAGGCCGCGGCGAACGGGTCGCGGTCGTGCTCCCGCGCGGCCCCGAACTGATCACGGCGCTGCTGGGGGTGCTGAAGAGCGGGGCGGCGTACCTCCCCGTCGACGCGTCCCTGCCGTCGGCCCGCAGGGAACAGCTCCTGGCCGACGGCCTTCCCGTGCTGGTGCTGACGGACGAGGCGACAGCAGCCGGGTGTCCCGCCCTCCAGCAGAGGCGCGTGCGCACGATGGAGCAGGCAGCCGGCCAGGACACGCCGCACCACACAGCGGACGCCGGGGCCGACGACGTACGCGCCGAGGATCCCGCGTACTGCATCTACACCTCGGGCTCCACCGGCCGTCCGAAGGGTGTCGTCGTACCCCACCGGGGCCCGGTCAACCTGGTGCTCCGCCACATCGAGCGGCATCCGGCGCTGCGGACCCTGCAGTGGACATCGCCCGCCTTCGACGTCAGCGTCCAGGAAATCTTCACCACCCTGGCATCCGGGGCCGCGCTCGTGCTCGTGGACGACGAGGTGCGGCACGATCCGGTGGCACTCGCCGAGCTGCTGCGCCGCCACGACGTGCAGCGGATGTTCATGCCGTGCACTCCGCTGAAGTACCTGATCGAGACCGGCCCCCGGCTGCCCGCGCTGCGCGAGCTGTTCTCGGCCGGAGAGGCCCTGCAGCTCACCCCGGCGTTCCTCCGGTTCCTCGACACGCACCCCCGGTGCGCGCTGTACAACCAGTACGGTCCGACCGAGACGTCCGTCATCGTCACCTCGCACCGGGTGGACCCCCGCCAGGGCACCTGCCCGCCCATCGGCACACCCGTCCCCGGCGCGCGCATCAAACTGCTCGACGCCGCCGGCGACGAGGTGCCACGGGGTGTGACCGGTGAGATCCATGTGGGCGGCACAGCGGTGGCGCACGGCTACCACCGCCGTCCCGACGAGACGGCCGCGGCCTTCTTGCCGACCGGCACGGGCGAGGTCTTCTACCGCACCGGAGACCTGGCGCGCTGGCGCGACGACGGGACGCTCGCGTACCTCGGCCGTACCGACGACCAGGTCAAGATCCGGGGCCACCGCGTCGAACCCGCCGAGGTCCAGCAGGCACTGACGCGGCGGCCGGGCGTCCGGGACGCCGCCGTCCTGCCCCGCAGGGACCGTCACGGGGAATGGGAACTCGTCGCGTACGTCACGCCCGCCGCCCCGGACCGTACGCACACCGAAAGGCTGCGCGCCGAACTGGCCGCGGAGCTGCCCGGCCACCTCGTGCCGAGTCAGTGGGTGAGCCTGGACAGGCTGCCGGTGAGCACGGCCGGAAAGCTCGACCGCGGCCGGCTGCCCGCCCCCGAGGACGCCGCGCCCGGCCCGGTGAACGCGGACGACGCACCGGCCACCCCCGTGGAGAAGACACTCCATGAGCTGTGGTGCGCCGAACTGGGCCTCAGCGGCGTGCCGGTGACTCGCTCGTTCTTCGAACTCGGCGGCCATTCGCTGAGCGCCGTACGGTTGCTGAACCGTATGACCACGGAGCACGGCACCGCGCTGTCCATGGCGGAATTCTTCCGCGCGCCGACCATCCGCGCCGTCGCCCGCCGCCTCGACCCCGGAGCGGGGCCGTCGTCGGATCCCGTCCCTGCGCCTGCCACGCTGCGCCGACTGTGGCGACGCCACCACGAGCGTGCCGACCCCAGCGTGTACAACGTCGCTCACCGGATCGACCTGCGGGGCGACCTGGACCCGCGGGCCCTGACCCGCGCGCTCGAAGCTCTCGTACGACGCCACGGCGCGCTGCGCAGCCAGGCCGTGCTCCGGGACGGCGGGCTTCTCGTCGAGACCCTGGCCGAGGTCCCGGTCGGCGTCCCCGTCGACGACCTCACTGCCCTGGACACCTTGGCACTCGACCACTGGTGCCAGGAACAGGCAGCACGCCCGTTCGCCATGAACCAGGCACCGCTGTTCCGCTTCCGGCTCGGCAGGCAGGCCGAGGACCGGTGGGTTCTGATGGTCGTCCTGCACCACGCGATCTGCGACGGCTGGTCGATGGGCATCGTGTGGAACGACCTGCAGACGCTGTACAACGACGGCGCCGCGAAGCCCCTCGACCCGCCCGCCGCCCAGTTCACGGACTACGCGCGCTGGGAGGGCGAACAGCTCCGCGGCGGACGCCGCGCCCGGCTGGAGGCCTTCTGGCGAGCCGAACTCGGCGGCGTACCCCTGCGTCTGGAGCTGCCGTACGACCGTCCTCGTCCGGCCACGCTCTCCGGCAGCGGAGCCCTGCACCACCAGGTGGTCGAGGGCGACGTGCCGGGCCGTGTCGCCGAAGTCGCCTCCCGTCTCGGCACCACGCCCTACATGGTGCTCGCCGCCGCCTTCGCCACCTGGGCCGCCCGGCTGCGCGGCAGCGACTCCGACGTGGTGTTCGCCGCCTCCAGCGCCAACCGGGCAGGCTCCCGCGAACACGAGGACGTAGTGGGTCTGCTGGGAGACTCCGTTCTGCTGCGGGCCCGGCTCTCCGAGGCCGGCACCTTCGCCGACCTCGTCAGCGGACTTGGCGGAACGGTCTTCAACGCCCTCGACCATCAGGCCCTGCCGCTGAACGAGATCGTCCGTCTCCTCGCGCCCGAAGAGGCGGACGGCCTGTTTCCCACGGTGTTGTTCACCGTCGTCACCACCCCGCCCCCGGCACTCCACCTGAGAGGGGTCTTGGCGAGCATCCGCGGCGTGCCCGTCGGCAACGTCGCCCGCAACGAGCTGTACGTCGTCCTCGTGCCCCGGGCCGGGAGCATCACCATGACGTTCGAGTACTCCACGGACCTGTTCGACGCCGCGACAATCGCACGCTGGGCGCAGGAGTTCACCCGCCAACTGGCCATGGCCACCGCCCGACCGGAGATGCCGCTGCCGGACCTGATCTCCACGGAGGGACCGTCACCGAAGGGGTGAGACGTCCCGCCTCGTGCTCGGGACCGTGGCCTAGCATGCGCGGCATGCTCACCCTGCTGCACACGTCCCCCGTCCACGTCCCGGTCTTCGACGCCCTGCGTGACCGCGAGCACCCCGGCCTCGCGATGCGCCACGTCGTCGACGAGGCACTGCTGGACCGGGCCCGCTCCGGCGGGCCCGGCGCCGCGGACTCCGCGATCGCCGCGGTGCTCGACGCGGCCGTGGGCGAAGGCGGGGCCACGGCCGTGCTCTGCACGTGCTCCACCATCGGCGCCGCGGACTCCGCGATCGCCGCGGTGCTCGACGCGGCCGTGGGCGAAGGCGGGGCCACGGCCGTGCTCTGCACGTGCTCCACCATCGGCGCGGTGGCCGAGGCGAATGCCGCGCGGCTCGGCGTTCCCGTGCTGCGCGTGGACCGACCGATGGCGGCAGCCGCCGTCGCCGCCGCGCCGGAGCGCGACGTGGTCCGCATAGCCGTGGTCGCCACGGTGGAGAGCACCTTCGGTCCGACCTGCGATGTGATTCGGGAAGAGGCGGACGCCGCAGGGCGGACGGCCGTCATCCGCACCGTGCCGGCCGAAGGCGCCTGGAAGTACTTCGAGGACGGCGACCGGGAGAGCTACCTGGACCTCGTCGCCCGGACCGTCGACACCATCACGGGGGTGGACGTGGTGGTGCTGGCCCAGGCCTCCATGGCGGACGCGGCGGCCCGCACGCGTACCGGCACCGCCGCGCCCGTGCTCTCCAGCCCGGCGCCCGGACTGCGCGCGGCGGCGGCGGCGGCCGTACGGTAGCCGCGGCCCGCGTGCGGCTCCCGACTGCCGCCTCCCTGGCTGCGCCGAGCGCCGCCGTCTGCCGTAGCCCTCATCGCGGACGCATCGGCGGTTCTTCGCGGTTTATCCGGCCCCCGGTGTGTGACACCGGCGGGCGAGGGCAGTCGCAGCGGGAGAAAGTGGGTCTTGATTCCGTCATCCGACGGGTACAGGCAGGAGGCCAGCCATGACGCATCCGTACCCCGACCCCGTACCGCCGTCCCCGACGCCGCCCCCCGGTCCCGTGCCACCGGACCCCGGCCCGCTGCCGGATCCGGGGCCGCTGCCCGGCCCGGGCCCAGCGCCAGGACCCGCCCCCGGTCCGGAACCGGGTCCCGCCCCCGGCCCGAGTCCCAAGCCCGGCCCCGGGCCCGTTCCGCCCGGCCCGGCGCCCGACCCGATTCCGAAGCCGCCGGGGCCCGACCCCGTACCCGACCCGGAGCCTCAGCCGGGGCCCACGGGAGTCTGATCAGCCGGTCCGTACTTCCGACCGGTCGCCGCCCCAGAGGGTGTGGAACGAACCCTCGCGGTCGGTGCGCCGGTAGGTGTGCGCCCCGAAGAAGTCGCGCTGCCCCTGGGTGAGGGCCGCGGGCAGCCGCTCGGCGCGCAGTGCGTCGTAGTACGCGAGCGCCGCCGCGAAGCCCGGCGTCGGCACGCCGCGCAACGCGGCGGCCGCGACCACCGCGCGCCAGTCGTCCTGCGCCGCGCCGACCTCCTCGGTGAACCCCTTGTCGGCCAGCAGGCTCACCAGCCCGGGCTCGGCGTCGTACGCGGCCCTGATCCGGTCGAGGAACGCCGCCCGGATGATGCAGCCCGAGCGCCAGACCGAGGCAACGGCCCCGAGGTCGATGCCCCAGTCGTACGTCTCGCCGCCCGCCCGGATCTGGTGGAAGCCCTGCGTGTACGCCACGATCTTGGACGCGTACAGCGCCTGCTCCACCTGGTCGGCGAAGGCGGCCGCCTCCGCCTCCCCCAGCGGCGTGGCCGTGGGTCCGGGCAGCCCGCGCGACGCCTGCCGCAGGCCGGTGTGCCCAGACACCGAGCGGGCGAAGACCGCCTCCGCGATGCCCGAGACCGGCACACCCAGATCGAGCGCGATCTGGACCGTCCACCGCCCCGTGCCCTTCTGCTCGGCCACGTCCGCGACGACATCGACGAAGGGCTCGTCGGTGGCGTCGTCGATGTGGGACAGCACCTCGGCGGTGATCTCGATCAGGTACGAGTCGAGCCTGCCGGTGTTCCACGAACGGAACGTCCGGGAGATCTGCTCGGGGCTGTATCCCGCGACGGCGCGCAACAGGTGGTAGGCCTCGGCGATCAGCTGCATGTCGGCGTACTCGATGCCGTTGTGGACCATCTTGACGAAGTGCCCCGCGCCGTCCGGACCGATGTGGGCGACGCACGGGGTCCCGTCCTTCGCCTTCGCGGCGATCCTCTCCAGCAGCGGCCCCAGTGACGCGTACGACTCGGCCGACCCGCCCGGCATGATGCTCGGGCCGTGCAGCGCGCCCTCCTCACCGCCGGAGATACCCGTACCGACGAAGTGGATCCCGAGCTCCCGCAGCTCCCTCTCGCGGCGCCTGGTGTCCTCGAAGTGCGCGTTGCCGCCGTCGATGATGACGTCACCGGGCTCCAGCAGCGGCGCGAACTCCCGGATCACGGCGTCCGTCGGCTCGCCCGCCTTCACCATGACGACCAGGCGGCGCGGTCGCTCCAGGGCCGCCACGAACTCCTCGGCCCGCTCGGCCGGTACGAACGCGCCCTCGTCACCGAATTCCTCGACGAGGGCGTGGGTCCTGGCCGCCGTGCGGTTGTGCACCGCCACCGTGAAGCCATTGCGTGCGAAGTTACGGGCGAGATTGCTGCCCATTACCGCGAGCCCCGTTACACCGATCTGGGCCTTACCACTCATGTGTGAGCTCCTGGGGTGTCCGTGTCTGCGTGCGCAGGGATACGTACCAAGGGGCCCGCCCGTTCACCCACACGGACGCGATTCGGGCCCGTTCGGCGGCGGTACGGGCAGCTCCGCCCGCGCGTGAACCCGCGTAAGGCCCCCTGAACAGCGACGACACCGATCGCGACACGGGCAGGAACGGGCACAGTCCGTACGGAGCCGTGACGGGCGGTCCCGGCTGAGGACACCCGTCAATATGCCACCGGCAGGGGTGAGTTCACCGTACGGGCCCTTGTCAGGGCCCGTACGGTGGCCGTACTTTTTCCGATTGCGACGTGTCCGACGCGCGAGTGGGGGGAACCGAGCCATGGCCGCATCCGGTCGACACCGCAGGTACCAGCCGAGCCGGATCAACCGTGCCTCGCTGACGGTCACGGCCGGCGGAGCCGGGATAGCCCTGCCACTGGTCGCGCCGGGAGCGGCCGACGCCGCTTCGGTGGACGTCTGGGAGAAGGTCGCCGCCTGCGAGTCGACCGGCAACTGGCAGATCAACACGGGCAACGGCTATTACGGCGGGCTGCAGTTCAAGCAGTCGACCTGGCAGGCGTACGGCGGCACCGCCTACGCCCCGCGCGCCGACCTGGCCACCAAGGACCAGCAGATCTCCGTGGCCGAAAAGGTGCTCAAGGGCCAGGGGCCGACGGCCTGGCCGCTGTGCTCCGTACGGGCCGGCCTGACCCGCGGCGGCGACGCGCCGGACATCAGCACCGGACAGCGGAAGGCCCCCGCGGCGGCGACGCAGCCCAAGAAGGCCCCGGCTCCCACCACGCCACCCGGCACCAAGGACTCCGGCCGGGCGAAGGGCAAGACGTACACCGTCGCCGGCGGTGACACCCTCTCCACCATCGCGGACGCCGAGGACGTCAAGGGCGGCTGGCAGCGCCTGTACGCAGCGAACCGCGAGGTCGTCGGCAGCGACCCCGACCTCATCCTTCCCGGACAGCGGCTGACTCTTGACGGCGCGCAGCGGTCCAAACCGGGCGCGAAGGCGGGACCGCGAACCGGCAAGGGGAGCGA
The DNA here is from genome assembly GCF_018614005.1 of Streptomyces sp. ISL-99. NCBI lineage: Bacteria > Bacillati > Actinomycetota > Actinomycetes > Kitasatosporales > Streptomycetaceae > Streptomyces > Streptomyces sp. ISL-99. The sequence goes on along the minus strand of NZ_JAGGPC010000011.1, from coordinate 124,990 downwards.
GGTCGAACGCGCCTCGGACACCAGAACGCCCAAGAAGGAGAGCAAGTCCCCGGGTCTCACCGCCCCCGTGGACACCGGCCCCAGCACGCCCTACCGTGCGGCCGGTTCCTCCTGGGCCAAGGGCTACCACACCGGCGTCGACTTCCCCGTGCCCACGGGCACCGCGGTGAAGTCCGTCGCCCCCGGCCGGGTCGTCTCGGCCGGCTGGGGCGGTGCGTACGGCTACCAGGTCGTCATCCAGCACACCGACGGCAAGTACAGCCAGTACGCGCACCTCTCGGCGCTCACCGTCCGCGAGGGCCAGAAGGTCGGCGGCGGCCAGCGCATCGGCCGCTCGGGTTCCACCGGCAACAGCACAGGCCCGCACCTCCACTTCGAGGTGCGGACCGGGCCCGGCTACGGCTCGGACATCGACCCGCTGGCCTACCTGAGGGCGGGCGGCGTCACCGTCTGAGTCCGCGACGGCGGGCTCGAAGGACGAACCCGCGCCCGCAGCGCCGGTGACACGGGCACCAGTGCGGGCGCGGGTGCGACTGCCGGTGTCACGGGCACCAGTGCGGGCGCGGGTGCGACTGCCGGTGTCACGGGCACCCGCGTCGGTACGCCGGCCGGCCGCGGCTGCCGCTCGGTGTGCGCGGTGAGCCGCTCCGTCGTCAGCAGGATCAGCCCGCCCGCCGCCACGACCCCGCAGCCCAGTGCCAGGGCGGTGCCGGTCACGCCGTACCTGAAGTGCTCGCCGAAGAGCGTGATGCCCACGGCGGCCGCGACCACCGGGTTGGCCACCGTGACCGTGGCCAGCGGGGCGGCCAGTCCCGCGCCCCGGTACGCCGCCTGAGAGAGCATCATTCCGGCGGCCGCGAGCCCCGCGATCGTCAGCAGGCTCGGCAGCTGTCCGGTCAGCCCGCCGAGACCGCCCGACGCCGACCAGTCGACCGCCACCGTCTTGGTGAACACCGACGCGATACCGAACGCGGCGCCGGCCGCAGTCGCCAGCAGGATGCTGCGTACGACGGCACGGTGCACCCGCTGCGCCACGACGAACAGCACCGCCACCGCGCAGGACGTCACCAGCGCCAGCGCCGTCCGCTCGCCGCCGCCCAACGACTGCGCGTCGGCCGTGCCGGTGAGCGACAGCAGGCCCGCGAGGCCGGCCGACGCCATGATCGCGCCGCGCCGGGCAGCGGCGCCCGCCCTGCGCCGTACGAACACGGCCGCCATCGGCAGTGCGAAGACGATGGTCAGCGCGCCCAGCGGCTGGACCAGACTCAGCGGCCCGTACGCCAGCGCCCCGACATGCAGCAGCGCACCGAGCCCGTTGAGCGCCACGGCGGCCCACCACACGCCGTGGCGCAGCGGGGCGTACGGGCGGGCCGGGGTCGTGGACGCGACGCGCTCCTGCACGATGGCCCCGGCCGCATAGGCGACAGCGGAGACCAGCGCCAGCAGCACGGACAGCGCGAGAGCACTCATGTGATCCACGATGTCTGCTCAACGCGTTCGCGTCGTCGTCCTTGAGCAGGCATTCGGTCGTACTGCCGACGTAGTACGGGGTACCTCCAAGGTCCTCCTCCCGGTGATGTTCCCCCACCCAGGGGTGGAGGACAGCGGGCCACTTCCGCACCGCGGCGGCGTGTGAGACTTGCCCGCGACGGAAGGGCGGGACATGGATCTGGCAGAAGTGGCAGCGGTGGGCGGGTTCTTCGCGCTGCGCACCGGGACACCCGACGCGGGTGCCCACGTACCCCTCGCGCGGATCTACGCGGGTGACACCGCACCACTGACGTTCCGCGTCGACAAGGTCGCCGCACGGCTGGGCGCCCCCGAGCGCAGAGTCGCCGCCTCGATCGCGCATCTGGGGCTCGCCGCCCGGCTCTGGTCGGTCGCACTGGGCCCGGCCGCGCTGTACGGCGAGTTCCCCGACCTCCCGCCGGACGGCCTGCGGTGGGACGCCGGCCTGACCTCGCCGCACGACCTGTGGCTGTCCGCGCCGCCGCGCCCGATGCCCGCCACCGCCGAGCGCGTCCGCGAGGTGGTGCAGTACGGGCATCTCGTACCCCTCGCGGACGCGCTCCGCCGAGGCGGCCGGATCTCGCGCCCGCTGCTCTGGGGCAACGCGGGTTCGGCGCTGGCCGGCGCCGCCCGCGAGCTGCACGCCTGGGCACGGAAGAACGGGCGGCCCGAGGTGGGGGAGCGGGCCCTGAAGCTGGCCGCCGAGCTCTTCCGCCATCCGGACCTGCGCTCCACCGGCACGCTGTCCGCGGACCGGGACGGTGCGTCCTTCCGCCGCCGCAGCTGCTGTCTCTACTACCGTTGCCCGTCCGGTGGCCTGTGCGGCGACTGCGTATTCGACCACTCTCCGCAGCGGTCTTCCGCACAGCCCGTATCTGAGTGACCATCAAGGGAAGGCGACGACGGGGGGACCGCGGTGAAGGTGGGACTGCTCACCCGCGAGTACCCGCCGGACGTCTACGGCGGAGCCGGGGTCCACGTCGAGTTCCTGGTACGGGAGTTACGGGCCCTCGCCGAGGTCGAAGTCCACTGCTGGGGCGCGGGCGGCGCCGCCCGCGACGGCATCCGCGGCCACCGCCACGACAGCGCACTCACGGATGCCAACGAAGCCCTGCGCGCCTTCTCCGTCGACCTGTCGATGGCCGCCGCGCTCGAAGGGTGCGACCTGGTCCACTCCCACACCTGGTACACCAGCCTCGCCGGCCACGTCGCGAAGCTGCTGTACGGCATCCCACACGTCATGACCGCACACTCGCTGGAGCCCCTGCGCCCCTGGAAGGCCGAGCAGCTGGGCGGCGGTTACACCCTTTCCAGCTGGGCCGAGCGCACCGCGATCGAGTCGGCCGACGCCGTCGTCGCCGTCTCGCACGGCATGCGCGCCGACATCCTGAGCAGCTACCCGGCTCTCGACCCCGACCGGGTGCGCGTCGTACACAACGGCATCGACACCTCGCTCTACCGGCCCGATCCCGGCACGGAAGTGCTGGAGCGCGTCGGCATCGACCAGGAGCGCCCGTACGCCCTCTTCGTCGGCCGCATCACCCGGCAGAAGGGCGTCCCGCACCTGCTGCGCGCCGCCCGCCGGCTCGACCCGTCCACGCAGCTCGTCCTGTGCGCCGGCGCCCCCGACACCCCGGAGATCGAGCGGGAGTTCCGCGAGCTCGTCCACGAGCTGCGCCGCACGCGCGACGGTGTGCACTGGATCGAACGGATGCTGCCGCGCCCGGACGTCGTCCAACTCCTCACCCATGCGGCGGTGTTCGTGTGTCCGTCGGTGTACGAGCCGCTCGGCATCGTCAACCTGGAGGCGATGGCGTGCGGCGCGCCCGTCGTGGCCTCGGCGGTCGGCGGCATCCCCGAGGTCGTCGAGCACGGCGGCACCGGACTGCTCGTCCCGTACGAGGAGTCGGACCCCGAGGCGTTCGAGGCGGGTCTGGCCGACGGGATCAACCGGCTGACCGGCGACCGGCGCACGGGTCTGCGGATGGGCGTGGCGGGCCGCGAACGTGCGGTGCGGGAGTTCGGCTGGGACGCCGTGGCACGCCGCACGGTCCAGGTGTACGAGGAGATCCTGAAGTCCGGATGAGCGACGGAGCAGGGGGCGGTGCAGATGCGCGGTGGACCTTCGGTGCTCGGGATCGTACTGGCGGGCGGGGAGGGCAAACGGCTGATGCCGCTGACCGCCGACCGGGCGAAACCGGCGGTGACGTTCGGCGGCACGTACCGGCTCGTCGACTTCGTTCTGTCGAACCTGGTGAACGGCGACATCCTGCGCAACTGCGTGCTGACGCAGTACAAGTCGCACTCGCTGGACCGGCATGTGACCACGACCTGGCGGATGTCCAGCCTCCTGGGGAACTACGTCACCCCGGTCCCCGCCCAGCAGCGGCTCGGCCCGCGCTGGTACCTGGGCAGCGCCGACGCGATCCTCCAGTCGCTCAATCTCGTGCACGACGAACAGCCGGACTACATCGCGGTGTTCGGGGCCGACCACGTCTACCGCATGGACCCCCGGCAGATGCTGCGACGCCACGTCGAGAGCGGCGCGGGCGTCACGGTCGCCGGCATCCGCGTGCCGCGCACCGAAGCGTCGTCCTTCGGCGTCATCACGCCCGCCGCCGACGGGGCCAGGATCGAGCAGTTCCTGGAGAAGCCCGCCGACCCGCCGGGGCTGCCCGGTGACCCCCGCCGCGTCTTCGCCTCCATGGGCAACTACATGTTCACCGCCAAGGTGCTCGTCGACGCGCTGCACCGGGACGCCGAGGACGAGAACTCGGTGCACGACATGGGCGGCTCGATCCTGCCCATGCTCACCGAGCGCGGGGTGGCGCAGGTCTACGACTTCGACGACAACCACGTGCCGGGGGAGACCCCGCGCGAGCACGGCTACTGGCGCGACGTCGGCACCCTCGACACGTACTACGACGCCCACATGGATCTCATCTCCGACCAGCCGCAGTTCAGCCTGTACAACCGGCGCTGGCCCGTCTACACCCACCCCGGCCAGCTGCCCCCGGCCCGCTTCGTCTCCGGCGGCATCGCGGGCGAGTCGGTCGTCAGCGCGGGGTGCGTGATCCGTGGCCAGGTCACCCGCTCCGTGCTCTCGCCGGGCGTGGTGGTGGAGGAGGGGGCCGTGGTGCAGGGGTCCGTACTGCACGACAACGTCCGCGTCGGCCGGGGAGCGGTCGTCAGGGGCTCGATACTCGACAAGAACGTCGACGTACCGCCCGGAGCGACGATCGGCGTCAATCCGGAGCGTGACGAGCAGCTCTACACCGTCTCCAGGAACGGCGTCGTCGCGCTCGGCAAGGGCCAGGTGGTGTCCTGACCGGCCCGTGTGAGATACGTCGCTGCGCGTCGCCTGCGGGGGTGAATCGTTTGGCTCCGAGCCCTCCGCTTACGTAAAGTTCGGATTTTGGTACTTCACCAGCGGCACAAGCGGCACGAGCACACGAGGACAGCAGCGGCGATGACGGTGACAGAGGACAGCCCGGCGGCGTACGGCGACATCCCGGACGGCCAGGACACCCCGGCGTTCGGCCCCGGCATCGACCCGGACCGCATGGCCGTCTGCCTGAGCGTGCTCGACGAGCTCGACAAGCTGGACGTCGACCACCCCGACGCCATCGCGGTACGCCGCGCCACCGCCGGCATCTACCGGACCGTGAAGCAGCGCCGCCGCCAGGAGCGCCGCGCCGCCAAGACCGCCCACGACCGGGCCGTCACCCACGCCACCGCCACCGGCTCCGCCGACCGCATCGACGACGAGACGCAGGGCGTCCTGCCGTCCTCCACGGCCACCGCCGAGATCGCGGGCATACTCCAGCGGCCCAGGTCCTGCTACATCTGCAAGACCCGTTACGTCGAGGTCGACGCCTTCTACCACCAGCTGTGCCAGAAGTGCGCCGCCGAGAACCGCGCCCGCCGCGACGCCCGCACCGACCTGACCGGCCGGCGCGCCCTGCTCACCGGCGGCCGCGCCAAGATCGGCATGTACATCGCGCTGCGGCTGCTGCGCGACGGCGCGCACACCACCATCACCACCCGCTTCCCGAACGACGCGATCCGCCGCTTCAAGGCGATGCCGGACAGCGACGAGTGGATCCACCGCCTCAAGATCGTCGGCATCGACCTGCGCGACCCGGCCCAGGTCGTCGCGCTCGCCGACTCGGTCGCGGCCGACGGCCCGCTCGACATCCTGATCAACAACGCCGCGCAGACGGTACGCCGCTCCCCGCGCGCGTACAGCGAGCTGATCGCCGCCGAGTCCGCCCCGCTGCCCGCCGGTGAGCTCCCGCCCGCCGAGGTCATCGGCGCCTTCGGCTCCGGCGCCCAGCTCGCCCTGCCCACGGCCCGCCCCGAGGGCCTCACCGCCCAGCAGGTCACCGACCTGGCGCTGGTCACCGGCTCGACGTCGCTCGCCAGGATCGAGGCGGGCACGGCGATCGACGCGGGCGGGCTCGTACCCGACCTCGACGACACGAACAGCTGGATCCAGACAGTTTCCGAGGTCGACCCCGTCGAGCTGCTCGAAGTGCAGCTGTGCAACTCGACGGCGCCGTTCATCCTGATCAGCCGGCTGCGCCCGGCCATGGCGGCCGCCGCCGCCAAGCGCAAGTACGTCGTGAACGTCTCCGCGATGGAGGGCGTCTTCAGTCGCGGCTACAAGGGCGCCGGCCACCCGCACACCAACATGGCCAAGGCCGCGCTGAACATGCTCACGCGTACCAGCGCCCAGGAGATGCTGGAGTCCGACGGCATCCTGATGACCGCCGTGGACACCGGCTGGATCACCGACGAGCGTCCGCACCCGGACAAGATGCGGCTCGCCGAGGAGGGCTTCCACGCCCCGCTCGACCTGATCGACGGCGCGGCCCGCGTCTACGACCCCATCGTGCGCGGCGAGGACGGCGAAGACGTCTTCGGCGTCTTCCTCAAGGACTACGCACCCGCCAACTGGTAGGAAGCGGAAAAAAGTCCGGTGCGTGGGGCCCCAGGCGGGGCGCCACGCACCGGACTTTTTGCGTGGTGGCCAATGCGGGTGATGAGGGCCCGGGCCCGCGGCTGAACAGGGCACGAACGGTGGCAGGCCGAAAGGTGACGCAATCCATCGAGCGGAACCGCGCTCATATGGGTACTCTGTTGGTCACGGACAGCCTCACCAAGGCCACTCCAGTGTGAGTAACCGGCGCCACCGCGACCGAACTGCCCCAACTTTCCTGACCCGCCGGGCGACCGGTCGCCGCCGGCCCAGGCCGAGGCGATACGTCCGACGGGTTACGCGACACAGAGGAGTGCGCGGTGACGCCAGAGATGACAAAGCAGGACAAGCGGTCTCGTGAAAGTGGTGAACGGGCCGGTCAGCCCCGCCGCCGCAGGCCCGATGAACTGGGCAGCCTCGAAGTGTGGTCCCGGTCGGCTCCCATCAGACTGGCGGGGTACGAAGAGGACCTGGCGGAGCCGCACATCCTTCCGGGAATCGACTGAGCAACCTGTGCGACGGCGTCCCCCCTGCCGGGCCGACACGGCCCGGCAGGGGGGACGCCGTCCGTCAGCGGGGGCGTACGGCGGCCGGCGGCTCCACCTCCAGGAAGCGCCGTCGGCGCGGCCCCCGGTACAGCAGGGCCGTCCAGCCGAGGCGGCCGAGCTCCGCGGCGCACCGGGTCAGCGCCTCCTGCTCCTCCTGGGCGGCGCCGCCGCCCGGCGGGCCGAGCCACTCCACCCTGGCGGTGCCGGGTCGCTCGCCCGCGCCGACGCGGTAGCCCGTCGCGCTCCGCGCGCCCGCCGCGTCAACGGCGGAGGGGGCGATGCCCGCGGCCTCCAGTGTCAGGGCCACGGACCGCACCACCTGATTGATCTCCCACGCCGCCGGTACGGCCAGCGGATCGTCGGTCCCCGTGTTCGTCAGGCGCCGGATCTGCATCAGCCCCTCGAACGCGACCCGCACCTCGGCGGCCCGCCGCCCGTCGGGCGCGTCGGCGGCCGGCCCGTCACCGGTGGCCGCGTCGAACGCTCCCGCCGTCATCGCCCCCGCCTCCCCGCATTCCGGATGGACGGCGATTCTCTCAGCGCGACTCCCTGAAGGCGAGCGCCATCGGCGGCCGGAACTCGCGGACGAGCGTGCGGTGCCACCAGGCGTGCGTCTCCCGCAGTTCGCGCCAGGTGGTGAAGCGGTAGCGGTAGACCCGGGCCCGGACGTAGGTGGGCGGAGCCTCGGGGAAGGGGTTTCGGCGCAGCAGCTTCAGCGTCGCCGGGTCACCCGTCAGCAGCCGCTCCACGAACGGGTCGAACCAGGAGTACGCGTACGCGGGGGAGAGCGCCGCGAACCACATCAACCAGTCGAGGCGCAGGTGGTACGGCGCGAACTGGCGCGGCAGCCTGCGCGGGTCGCCGGGCTTGCCCTTGAACTCGTAGGCGCGCCACACCGTGCCCCGGTGCACCACAGGTTCGTCCGTACCCTCGACGACGATCTCCTGGCGGACGCGGCTGATGCTCCCGAACGCGCCGTAGGCGTTGACCAGGTGGAGCGGATCGTACGTGCGGTTCATCGCCTGGCGGCGCGAGAAGAGATTGCGCGCGGGCCGGTAGCTGAGGACGAGGAGCAGCGCGGTGACGGCGATGACCAGCACCTCGTACCAGAGCGGGGAAGCGGGCAGGGCGGGCGCGGTGACCCAGGGCGAGAAGTCGACGACCGACACCGCCAGGACGATCGTCAGCCAGTTCAGCCAGGCGAAATTGCCGGAGAGCACCAGCCACAGCTGGGTCAGGATCATCAGGCCGGCAGCCGCACTCGCGACCGGCTGCGGCGTGAAGAGCAGCACCGGTACCAGCAGTTGGGTCACGTGGTTGGCGGCCACTTCCACCCGGTGCAGCGGCTTCGGGAGGTGGTGGAAGAACCAGCTCAGCGGGCCCGGCATCGGCTGGGTCTCGTGGTGGAAGTCCAGGCAGGTCAGCTTCCGCCAGCACAGGTCGCCGCGCAGCTTGATCAGGCCGGCGCCGAACTCCACCCGGAACAGCACCCAGCGCAGCAGCCACAGCACCAGAACCGGCGGCGCGGTGTGTTCGTTGCCGAGGAAGACCGCGAGGAAGCCGGCCTCCAGGAGCAGTGACTCCCAGCCGAAGGCGTACCACGTCTGCCCGACATTGACGATCGACAGATACAGCGCCCACAGGGCCGCCCACATCAGCATGGCGGTCCACAGCGGGAGTTGGTCCGCCGCGCCCGCGACCAGCGCCGCCGCGAGCAGCACGCCCGCCCAGGCGCATCCTGCGAAGAAGCGGTCCGAGTAGTGGAGCCGGAAGAGGGTGGGTGACTCGCGCCAGGGCGCCCGCCGCAGATACTCCGGTACCGGCAGGATGCCCCGTGAGCCGATGAGCGCCCGGAACTGGAGGGCCGCCGTGAGGAACGCGACCAGATACACGGCGGCCAGAGCCCGCTGGAAGACCAGCCGGCTCAGCCAGTAGTCGGGTGCGGCGAACCACTCCATCACGCCCATTATCGGCGTACGGGCGCTCCGGTGGCGATCCGCCGCAGGGTCCTGCCGAGACGCCGGGCGTACCAGTGCTGGCAGACGGGCACGAGGGGTCCGGCGAGCCGGGTGTACCAGGCGGCCGGGCGGCTGAACGCGGTCACGGTGAACCACACGGTTCCGTCGTCCGCCAGCTCGACGACGAACGACTCCTCGCCGCACTCCGGGTGCCGGCCGGTCGTCCCGTACGCGAACCCGGTCCGGTCCTTCTCGTACGCCGTCCAGACCACCTCGCACGGTGCGGCCACCCGCAGCGGCCCGACTCCGATCGAGACCTCGACGGCCGCGCCGGGCTCGGCCCGCACCGCGTCGGCCCGTACCCGTGCGCCCGACTCGCGGTGCATCCGCCAGGTGGTCACCGCCGCGCCCGCCGCCTCGAAGGCGGCGCGGCCCGTGCCCACGGGCACGCGGTGGCGCAGATGGTTGTAGCCGGCGGGCAGGAGGGCCTGCCCGGTGGCGCCGACCTCGGGGTAGGTGAAGTCGCTCATGTGCTGGTCTCCTCTTCGAGTCGTCGCCAGGCCAGCACCGCGCACAGCGCGAAACCGAGCGCGTTGCCCAGGCCGTGGGTGGCGGCCATCCAGGTCAGGTTGGGGTGCGGAATGCCGGTCGCCTCGCCGAGCGCCCAGCTGAGGGCCAGCAGCATCGTCGCGACCAGGACGGCGGCCGAGACGCCGAGCAGCGTGCGGGTCGTCCGGTCCTGCCGGTCGTCGCGTACGTCCTGCCACGTCAGCAGCGCCACCGCCCACATGCCCGCGGTCAGTACGAGCGCTCCCACGAGCTCGGCCCAGTCGTCGATGAAGTACCCGGCGAGGACCAGCAGCGTGCCGAGCGGCACGCTCAGGGCGGCGAATCGCGCGGCGGGCCGCTCGGCGGCCACCCGGCAGACGAGCCCCGCCACCAGCGCCGCGGCGAAGCCCGCGAAGTGGAAGTGCGGCACGGTGAGCGCGAGGATCTCCAGGTCGAAGCCGAAGAGCTCGTGCCCACCACGCTCGGCGACCAGCGCGAGCCCGGCGACCGACGGCGTCGCGAGCGCGGTGAGCACCGCGATCTCGGCCGGTGCGAGGGAGCGCGTACGGGCCAGTCGCGCCGGGGCGTGCAGCGCGAGAGCGAGGGTCGCGGCGGCGTACACCGCGGCGAGGGCGGTCGCTGCCGCGCCGCGCGGCAGCCACAGGGCGACGGCCCCCGGCGCCGCGAGCAGTGGCCATACCCGCCGGAGGCGGCTGAGTCCCGGTGAACCGACGAGGCGCAGGCCCATGGGGACGACAACGAGCATGCCGAGCATGACGATCAGGTTGACCAGCACGGACACCACGAACCCCCCCCAGATTTGAACGTGTTCAATTCAATCTCGCACTGACCATACGGGGTCTGTTGAACGCGTTCAAGTCTCCGTTCCGCGGTGTGCTTGCGTTGGCCCGGGTTCACCGGGCGGGCGCACACTTGAAGGAAGAGTCCGTCGAGCCCCCTGGGCACAGACGGAAGGAGACGTTCATGCACCCCGTGGCTCTCGCCGGTGCCGCAGCCGGCCGTCTCGCGCACTACGCGGTCTCCGGAGTCGTCGGCGGTCTGATCCTCCGCGGAGCCTCGAAGCGCCTTCCCGACGCGAAACCGGTCGCACGCAAAGCCCTGATCGGCGGCATCGCGGGCAGCATCGTCGCCGGGCGATGGGTCGCCTCGGCCGCGGAAGAGGCGCGGCTCAAGGCCGGGGACGTGCTCGCGGAGGCCCGGACCAGCCTCGGCGAAGAGGTCCCGCCGCCCTCGGCGGTCAAGGTCGACAACCACGAGCACTGACCATGTCCGCCGTGTCCGCCGTGGTCGTGTGCTCCGTCGCCGCGGGCCGGGCGCGGCTGACCGTTCCCTGGGTGCGAGCCCGCCCCGGCAGCGCCGGACTCGTGGACGAACGCCTGACCGGCGTCAGCGGGTTCCGCGCGCTGCGGATCTTCCCGCGCACCGGCAGCGTCGTGATCTGGATGGAGCCGGACCGCCTGGACGTCGACCGGCTGGTGGCCGCGCTCGAAGAACCCCCACCCGAGTCCGCGCCCGCCACGCCCACCCGCTCCGTACCCGACTCCTCCACCGGCGAGGTCGCCCGGCTGGTCGTCGGAGGCGCCGTCCTCGCGCTCGTCGCGCTGCGCCGCCTGCTGCGCAGACCACGGATCACCCTCGGCTCCTCGGGCTTCCTCGGCGCGGTCACGGTCTTCACCGGCCTGCCCTTCTTCCGTGGCGCTCTGCGCTCGCTCCGTGGCCGCAGTTCGCCGGGGACGGACACCCTCGTCACCGCGGCGACGGTCATCTCGCTGGTGCTGCGCGAAAACGTCGTGGCCCTCACCGTGCTGTGGCTCCTGAACATCGGCGAGTTCCTCCAGACGCTGACCCTGCGCCGCACCCGGCGCGCCATCGAAGAGCTGCTCACCATCGGCGAGGAGCGCGTCTGGCTCGTACAGGAGGACGGCGCCGAAACCGAGGTGGCGCTCGAAGACGTGCGGCCGTTCGACGTGGTCGCGGTGTACGAGCACCACAGGATCCCGGTCGACGGACACGTCGTCGCCGGCGAGGCCCTGGTGGACCAGGCGGCGGTCACCGGTGAGGCGCTTCCTGTGTACGCCCGTTCCGGCTCCCACGTGTACGCCGGCACCATCGTCACGTCCGGATCGCTCCAGGTCCGTGCCACCTATGTCGGTGCCGACACCACGGTCGGCCGGATCATCAGCCGCGTCGAAGAGGCCCAGGCGGACCGGGCGCCGATCCAGACCGTCGCCACCCGCTTCACCCAGCGCTTCGTCCCCGTGTCCTTCGCGCTCGCCGCACTGACGTACTTCGTCACCCGCGACGCGAGGCGCGCGATGACCATGCTGCTGATCGCCTGCCCGTGCGCGGCCGGCCTGGCCACGCCCACCGCCATCAGCGCCGCCATCGGCAACGGAGCGCGCCGCGGCACGCTCATCAAGGGCGGAACCCACCTGGAGGGCGTCGGGCGCGTCACCGCCGTCGTGTTCGACAAGACCGGCACCCTGACCTTCGGGCGGCCGCTGGTCACGAGCGTGGTCACCCTCAGCGACAGGTTCAGCGCCGACGAGGTGCTCAGCCTGGCCGCCTCCGGGGAACTGCACGCCCGGCATCCGCTCGCCCAGGCCATCGTCGCCCGTACCGAGGAACAGCACCTGCACGTTCCCATCCACCAGGCCTGCGAGGTCGTGCTCGGCATGGGCATGCGCGCCGAGCTGGACGGTACGCGCCTGCTGGTCGGCAGCCCGGCTCTGCTGCGCCGGCACGGCGTCGAGCTGACCCAGGACGCCCAGGGGTGGACGCAGCGGCTGCGGGGCGGCGGCGAGACCGTCATCTGCCTGGCCCACGACGAGGACCTGATCGGCATGCTGGGGGTCTCCGACGCCGTACGGGCGGGCGCCGGGACCGTCATCGGGCAGCTGAGAGAGCTCGGTGTGTCACGCCTGGTGCTGCTCACCGGTGACGCTCCGGAGACCGCGCAGGTCGTCGCCGACGCGCTCGGCATCACCGAGGTGCACGCGCACGCGCTGCCGGAGGGCAAGCTCCAGCTGATCCGGGACCTCCAGGCCGAGGGCCACACCGTGGCGATGGTCGGCGACGGCACCAACGACGCCCCCGCGCTCGCCCTGGCCGACGTGGGGATCACCATGGGCGAGCACTCCTCGCACGTGGCGCTGGAAACCGCCGACATCGCTCTGGCGGGAAACGACCTGCGCCAGGTCGCCGCCGTCGTCGAACTCAGCCGCCATACGCTGCGCGTCGTACGCCAGAACTACGGTCTGGCCATCGGCGTCAACCTGCTCGGCCTGCTCGCCGGCGCCGGAGGGTCCATGAATCCCGTCCTCGCCGCGCTGTTGCACAACACCAGCAGCATCGCGGTCGTCGGCAACTCGGCCCGGCTGGTCAACCACACCCCGCACCTCCCCCGCGAGGCCGAAGAACGGCTGAGCGCCGCGCCCCTGGAGGACCGCCGCGTGCGTTGACAGCGGTGCCTGCCCCGCGGGGCAGGCGGTGCCGGCCGCGACGGGTGCCGTCCCGCATGCGCGCGCCGGAGACGGCGCCTAGCGTGGGTCCATGGACGCGGGCGCAGGGGGTGGCGAGGCGGCGGAGTACTGCCGCTGCTGGGAGCGGAAAGATGGTGTGGCCTGCTGCTTTTTCGAGGCGTACGGGTCCGTGCTCGGCCTGGGGGGCTTCGACTGGGACCTCGACAGCGGACTCACGCGGATGGACGATTCCGCTCTCGCCGTGTTCGACCTGCGCCCCGACGAGTACTCCGGCCGTCCGGAGGAGCTCGCGGTCCGCGTGCCGCCCACCGAGGCCGCCCGCCTGGACGCCCGGGTCTCCGAGGCGCTGAAGAACGGCAGCGTCACGTACGGCGCCTACTTCCGCATCCGCTGCCGGGACGGGGCCCTGCGCTGGACCCATACCCAGGGCTGCGTAAGCCGTGACGACACCGGCCGGCCCCGCCGCATCATCGGCGTCGTCCGCGACGCCACCCAGGAACTCGCCGACTCCACCGACCGGCTCGAACACGACGCGGAGCGGCGCCGCAGGACCAGCGTGGTCCAGGGCACCACGGCCGCCCTCGCCCACGCGCGGACCGTAAAGGACGTCATCGACGTACTCAACGACTCCCAGGGCCTCGAGAATCTCGGGGTGACCAGCATCGTGATGGGTCTGGTCGAGGCCGGCCGCATCCATCTCGTCGCCGACGGTCCCGACGGTTCCTTCGTGCCCGGCACCCGCTACACCCGGATCGACGAGCAGTACCCGATGAGCGAGGTGGTCCGTACCCTCGCACCACGCTTCATCGAGTCGCCGGAGGACTTCGCCGCCTCCTACCCGATCCTGTGGCCGCACATCAGGGGGCTCGGCATCACCTCCGCCGCCTATCTGCCGCTGATCGCCCAGGCCCGGCCGGTCGGCGCGCTCGGCCTGCTCTACGGCGACCGGATCGGGTTCACCTCCGACGAACGCAACCTCCTCATCGCGCTGGGCAGCAGCATCGCGCAGAGCCTCCAGCGCGCCATGCTCTTCGAGCAGGACAAGGACCTGGCCGAGGGCCTCCAACAGGCCATGCTGCCGCGCCGCATTCCCTCCGTCCCCGGCGCGCAGATCGCCGTCCGCTACCGTTCGGCCCGCCTCGGCCGCGACATCGGCGGCGACTGGTACGACGTCATCCCCCTGCCGGGCGGACGCGTCGGCGCGGTCATCGGCGACGTACAGGGCCATGACACGCACGCCGCCGCCGTCATGGGGCAGCTGCGCATCGTGCTGCGCGCGTACGCCGCGGAGGGGCACACCCCGGCGACGGTCATGGCCCGCGCCTCCGTCTTCCTCCACGAGCTGGACACCGAGCGCTTCGCGACCTGTACGTACGCCGAGACCGACCTGACCACCGGAGTGGTCCAGCTCGTCCGGGCCGGCCACATCGACCCGCTCGTGCGCCAGGCCGACGGCACGTGCCGCCGGCTGCCCGCCGACGGCGGCATGCCGCTCGGCCTCTCCGCGGAGTTCGGGCAGCTCGAATACCCCGTCACGACGGCCGAACTCGACCCCGGCCAGACGCTGCTGCTGTGCACCGACGGGCTCGTGGAGCTGCCGGGCGCGGACCTCGACGACGGCATGGAGATGATCTCCGACCTGGTCCGCAGCGGCCCACGCGACCTCCAGCAACTGGCCGACAAACTCTGCGAAGTGGTCGACGAGCGGGGCGGCGAGGACGATGTGGCACTGCTCCTCCTGCGCCGCGAGGGCGCGGACGTACCGCGGGCCGGCGGGCGCCTTCAGCAGCACGTCGCGCAGAACGACCCGGAAGCGCTGAGATCGGCGCGGCACATGGTCCGCGCGGCGGTACGGGCGTGGGGCGCCCGGGAGCGCGCGGACGAGATCGAGCTGGCCGCCGACGAACTGATGACCAACGCGCTGATGCACACGGACGGCGGGGCCGTCATCACCGCCCGCGTGCTGACCGGCGCCCAGCGCAGGCTGCGGATCGAGGTCGAGGACCGCTCCAGCGCCCTGCCGCGCCGCCGGGAGGCGGGGGAGGCGGGCGTGTCGGGGCGAGGGCTGATGCTGGTCGACCGGCTGTCGGACGTGTGGGGCGTGGAGTCGCGGGGGAGCGGCAAGTGCGTGTGGTGCGAGTTTGACTTGCCCGACCGGCTTTGAGCGCGCCTGACCGTACCGTTCGGTAACGGTCTGTGGTTCAAACGTACTTGACCGTAACCGACCGTTCGGGATTGACTGCGGCTCTCCACCGGCCTCCGACGACGTGAGGGCTCATTGAGCACCGAGCTTCTGGCACCTCTTGATCTGGCGTTCTGGCACCTCGAATCCACCGAACATCCCATGCACCTCGGCGCGCTGGCCCTCTTCGAGAGCGACGGTGAAGACGACTGCGACTGCGACTCCGTCGCGAAGCTGCTCGCCGAGCGGGCCGCTGCGATCCCCCGGCTGACAATGCGCGTACGCCCCGTGTGGCTGCCCGTCGGCGGGGCCGCCTGGTCCACGGCCAAGGACTTCGACGTACGCCGGCACGTCCGGCAGATCCGGCTGCCCGACGGCGACTTCGCCGCCCATGCCACCGAGATCGCCGGGGAACTGATGGAACAGCCCCTCGAACGCGGGCTGCCGCCCTGGGAAATGTACGTCCTGACCGCCCCCGGGTCCCGCGCCTTCGCCGTCCTCGTCAAGCTGCACCACGCCCTCGCCGACGGCATGCGCGCCGTCGCCATCGGCGCCGGCATCTTCGACCAGATCGCGGGAGCCCGTGCGGCGGGCGCCAGGCGGGAGCGCAGTGTGCCGCCCCGGTCCTGGCTGCCGGGCCCGCACCAGGTCGTCGGCTTCGCACGCGACCGCCTCGAAGAGGTGGGCCGGGCCGTCGGCATCGGCGCGTCCGTGATGCGGGCGAGCAGGTTCGACCTGTGGGGGGCGAGTGCTCTCGCTTCGGGGTCCAGCGGTACGCGGCGGCTCGGCACCGCCGTGCTCGGCCTCGACGACGTACTCAAGATCCGCAGGGTGGCGGGCGGCACGGCGAACGATGTGCTGCTCGCCGTCGTCGCCGGAGGGCTGCGCCGCTGGATGCTGGAGCGCGGCGAACCGCTGCCCGGAGCGGACCCGCGTGCCCTGGTGCCGGTCTCGCGGCGCCGCCCCGGCAGCGCGGCGGCCTCCGGCAACCGGCTCTCGGCGTACCTCCTGGGCCTGCCCGTCTCCGAGGCCGACGCCTGGGCGCGGCTCGCCTCGGTGCGCCGGGCCATGGACCGCAACAAGGCCGAAGGGCCGGGGCGCGGCGCCGGAGCGGTCGCCGTACTGGCCGACCACCTTCCGCCGCTCGCCCACCGGTTCGGCGCCCCGATTGCGGGCAGCGCGGCGCGGATGCTCTTCGACGTACTCGTGACGAGCGTGCCGCTGCCCCGCTCCACCCTCTCGCTGGGCGGCAGCCCGCTGCGCGCCATCTACCCGATGGCGCCGCTGGCCCGTGGCCAGTCCCTGGCCGTCGCCCTTTCGACGTACGGCGGCCAGGTGCACGTCGGCCTGGTCGCGGACGCCGAGGCGGTCCCCGACCTGGACCGGCTGGCCGGGAGCATGAGCGGTGAACTGGCAACCCTGCTGCGGGCCGCCACGGGCTGAGGCACGCTGGGAACATGCCTGAGCTGCCGGAAGTCGAAGCACTGCGAGAGTTCCTCAACGAGCACCTGGTCCGCCGGGAGATCGCACGGGTTCTCCCGGTGGCGGTCAGCGTCCTCAAGACGTACGACCCGCCGCTCTCTGCACTGGAGGGCGCCACGGTCACCGCCGTCGGCAGGCACGGCAAGTTCCTCGACATCGGCGCGGGCGGCCTGCACCTGGTGACCCACCTCGCCCGGGCGGGCTGGCTCCGCTGGAAGGACGACCTGCCGGCCGAACCGCCGCGCCCCGGCAAAGGGCCGCTCGCGCTGCGCGTCGCCCTGGCGGACGGCGCGGGCTTCGACCTCACGGAGGCCGGTACGAAGAAGAGCCTCGCCGTCTACGTCGTATGCGACCCCGCCGACGTACCGGGCATCGCCCGGCTCGGCCCCGATCCGCTCGCCGACGACTTCGGGCGCGACCGGTTCGCGGAACTGCTGAACGGGGAACGGCGGCAGCTCAAGGGCGCGTTGCGCGACCAGAGCCTGATCGCCGGCATCGGCAACGCGTACAGCGACGAGATCCTGCACGCGGCGAAGATGTCGCCCTTCAAGCCGGTCGCGAACCTCACCGACGACGAGATCACGAAGCTGTACGGGGCCATGCGCGCCACGCTCGGCGAGGCCGTAGAGCGCGGGCGCGGGGTGGCGGCGGGCCGGCTGAAGGCGGAGAAGAAAAGCGGGCTGCGGGTCCACGGCCGGACGGGGCAGGCGTGTCCGGTCTGCGGCGACACCATCCGCGAAGTGTCGTTCAGCGACTCGTCGCTCCAGTACTGCCCCACCTGCCAGACAGGCGGCAAACCACTGGCGGACCGCAGACTGTCACGCCTGCTCAAGTAACGCGACCGACCGTGCCCGCGACCCGGCGCGTGCGTCCCGCGTGCGGGTACTCGGGTGCCCGTCTCCGTACCGCGCCGCGCGGCGAAGTGCCGCGGCTCACGCATCGATTGTGACCAGGCGCCTTCCGTCCAGAGTGCGGACCTCGAAGCGGTCGATCTCGTCGCTGCGCAGGGCCGAACCGCCCCGCGTGCGCAGTGGTTCCTCGTGGCCCTCGACGCCCGGCATCCCGTAACCGCCCGGCGGCACCGCCCAGGTGGTGACCGTCTGTTCCTCGCCGTCCTTGCCCACGGCGATGAGTTCGCAGGTCAGCGGCCCTTCGACCCGCGCCAGTTCGAGCCCCACCCCCGACCCCCAGCCGCGCTTTTGGAGCGCGACGGACGCCGAGACGCCGGAGGCCGGGTCGGTGGCGGCGTACCGCAGCACCGTGCCGCCGTCGTCGTCACCGGCCCGCGCCTGAAGGCCCAGCGCCGCCACCGGACCGGCGATGATCAGCGCCGCCGCCGCGGCCACCAGCCGCAAGCGCCGCCTGCCGCGGCGCCGGCGGCCCGCCGCGACGCTGTCGAGCAGCCGGTCCAGCAGCCCGGCCGTGGGCGGCTCGGGCAGAGTGACGCCGATGCCCCCGCCGGGGTGGGCGTACGCGGCCAGCGTCGACTCCACGCGGGCGAACTCGCTGAGCCGCACGGCGCACGTCGCGCAGTCGGCGAGATGTTCCTCGAAGCGGAACGAGTCCGCCGGATCGAGGACGCCGAGCGCGTACGCGCCGACGTCCCGATGCCGCTGGTCCGTACTCATGGGGCAATTCCTAGGGGGCTCGCGTGGTTCGTGGGGTAACCGACCGGTCATCCTCAGGTACGGAAGCCGCAGGGCATTTGCTCACGCCAAGAGGGGATCCGCCCGGATTTCCGTGGGGCCCGCAGACCGCCTCCCGCCCCCGGGCACGACGACGGCTGACCGCACGCGCGAACCGGCCCCGTATGTCCAGGTCACCCGGCCTGCTCCTACACTCCCACCATGTTGCGTGCACTGGCTGTCGACGACGAACGACCGGCGCTGGAGGAACTCCTCTACCTGCTGCGCGCCGACCCCCGCGTCCGCAGCGCCGAAGGGGCCACCGACGCCACCGAGACCCTCCGCCGGATCAACCGCGCACTCGACGCCGGCCCCGACGGGGACGACGCCATCGACGTCGTCTTCCTCGACATCCACATGGCCGGACTCACCGGCCTCGACGTCGCCAGGCTCCTCGCCGGCTTCGCCCGCCCGCCGCTCATCGTCTTCGTCACCGCCCACGAGGGCTTCGCCGTCCAGGCTTTCGACCTCAAGGCCGTCGACTACGTCCTGAAGCCGGTACGCAGAGAACGCCTCGCCGAAGCCGTACGCCGCGTCTGCGACCAGGTCGAATCGATCCCCGCCCACACCGCGGCGGCGTCCCCGCCCGTCGCCCCGCCGCAGACCGCCGCCGCCGACCAGATCGCCGTCGAGCTGGGCGGCGTCACCCGCTTCATACCGATCGACGACATCGCGTACGCCGAGGCACAGGGCGACTACGCACGCCTCCACACCCACACCGGAAGCCACCTCGTACGCATCCCGCTCTCCACCCTGGAGGAGCGCTGGGCCGCCCGCGGCTTCGTCCGGATCCACCGCCGCCATCTGGTCGCCCTCGGCCGCATCGACGAACTCCGGCTGGACGCGGGGGCGACGACCGTACGCGTCGGCGACGCCGAACTCGCGGTCAGCCGCCGCCACGCGCGCGAACTGCGCGACCTGCTGATGCGCCGCGCACGCGGCTGACCGGCGGCGGTGGCCCTGCCGCTGACCGCTGACCCGGCCCGCGCCGCCGTTCACCGCCGTTCACCTGCCGCTTGCCGCACTTGATCCGCCGACGGCCCGTACGGCCCCCGCGCGCCGCCTACGCTCGGTCGGGCCACCGTCACAAGGAGCCCGGATGTCCGAACTCGACGCGCTGCTGGAGGAGCTCCGCGGCCTGCCGCCGACCCGGCCGTCCGACGCGCGCGACCTCGAAGCGCTGCTGACGAGGGTCAAGAGCGCGGCGGGCCGCTGGGCCGATGTGCTGTACGAGGTGCGGGAGTCCGCACAGAGCATCGCGGGCCCGCGGACCGCCGCCGCCCTGGAGATCGCCTTCCGCAGGGCGGAGGAGTCGTACGTCGAGCTGGAGCTCGCGCTGAACGACTGCGGCGAAAGCCGCCGAAAGCCCGGCCGCTGACCCTGTCCCCGCGTGGCCACCGCTGCGTAGACTCGCGCCGATGTCCGCAGATCAGCCGCCCCCAGCCCGGCCGCCGCGCCGCGAAACCGTCACCGGCGTGCCCCGCAGC
This sequence comes from Streptomyces sp. ISL-99, assembly GCF_018614005.1. NCBI lineage: Bacteria > Bacillati > Actinomycetota > Actinomycetes > Kitasatosporales > Streptomycetaceae > Streptomyces > Streptomyces sp. ISL-99. The sequence continues at coordinate 105,106 of NZ_JAGGPC010000011.1, read as the reverse complement.
GCCCGGCGTCCCCCCGGCCATGCCCCGGCGCGGTCCGAGATCACGGAGCAGACGACCCTCGGCGCGACGTACGTACGCTCCCTGATGCGCAGCCAGCTGCGGACGGCACTGATCTCACTGGGCGCGCTCGTGCTGCTCGTCGGCTCGCTGCCGCTGCTGTTCTCGCTCCCGGAGGTCTTCACCACCTCCGACCTGCCGTCGCCCGCACCCTTCGTCTGGGCCGTGCTCGGCGTGGTGGTCTACCCGGTCATGTGGCTGATCGCCCGCTGGTACGTCCGGCGCGCGGAGCGCAACGAGCACGCGTTCAGCAAGCTCGTCGAGGGGCGCTGACCGGCCGATGCTGTGCCGTCCCGGGAGACACCCCCAGTGAACCAGGCGTACGCGGTGGCCGCCGTCACCGTCGTCGTGCTCGCCACTGTCCTCATCGGCGCGCTCGGCCTGCGCATATCCCGTACTACCTCCGACTTCTACGTCGCGTCCCGCACCGTGAAGCCGGGCCTCAACGCCGCCGCCATCAGCGGCGAGTACCTCTCCGCCGCCTCGTTCCTCGGCATCGCGGGCCTGGTCCTGCTCCAGGGCCCCGAAATGCTCTGGTACCCGGTCGGGTACACCGCTGGGTATCTCGTCCTCCTCGTCCTCGTCGCGGCCCCGCTGCGCCGCTCGGGCGCGTACACCCTCTCCGACTTCGCCGAGGCCCGGCTGGAATCGCCGCAGGTCCGCAGGCTCGCCAGCCTCTTCGTCGTCGGCATCGGGTGGCTGTACCTGCTGCCCCAGCTCCAGGGCGCCGGCCTGACCCTCGAAATTCTCACCGGCGCGCCCGACTGGGTCGGCGGCCTCGTCGTGGCGCTCGTCGTGACGGGGGCGGTGGCGGCGGGCGGCATGCGCAGCATCACGTTCGTGCAGGCCTTCCAGTACTGGCTCAAGCTCACCGCACTGCTCGTCCCCGCCCTCTTCCTCGTCGTCGCCTGGCTGGGGGACGACGCGCCGCGCGCGCGGTTCGCCGAGCCCGCCACCTTCCGCGAGCACACGACCGTACGGGTCGACGACACCGTACGCATCGACCTCGACCGCCCGCTGCGCGTCACCGTGACCGGGACCGTCGACGACCGCCGCCACGACCGGGAGCCGGTCGCCCTCGACGCGGGCGTCCACCGCATCGGGGCGGGTACGGAGCTGGGCTTTCCCGCGCACGCCCGGGTCCCGCAGAAGGCGGGCAGCGAGCGGACGGGGGCTTCCAGCTGGTCCCAGCCGCTGGCCAGCAGCCGCGAGGAGCACCCGCTGTACGCGACGTACGGGCTGATCCTCGCCACCTTCCTCGGCACCATGGGCCTGCCGCACGTCGCCGTGCGCTTCTACACCAGCCCCAACGGCACCGCCGCCCGCCGCACGACCCTCGTCGTGCTCGGCCTGGTCGGCGCGTTCTACCTGCTGCCCCCGGTGTACGGCGCGCTCGGCCGGATCTACGCCCCCGAGCTGGCCCTCACCGGGGAGGCGGACGCGGCGGTACTCGTCCTCCCGGACCGGATGATCGGCGGCGTCGGCGGCGACCTGCTCGGGGCGCTGCTCGCGGGCGGGGCGTTCGCGGCGTTCCTGTCCACCGCGTCGGGGCTGACCATGTCGGTCGCGGGCGTCCTCACCCAGGACGTCCTCCCGTCCCGCGGTGTACGGCACTTCAGGCTCGCCACCGTCATCGCCATGGCCGTGCCGCTCGGCCTGGGCATCGTGACGGTCGACGTACCCGTCGCCGACGCCGTGGGCCTCGCCTTCGCCGTGTCCGCCTCCTCGTTCTGTCCGCTGCTCGTGCTCGGCATCTGGTGGCGCGGGCTCACCCCGCCGGGCGCGGTGGCGGGGCTCGTCGTGGGCGGCGGGGCCGCGCTGACCGCCGTCATGGCGACCCGGGCCGGGCTGCCCGCAGACGGCTGGTCGCACTCGCTGCTGGCCTGGCCCGCCGTCTGGTCGGTGCCGCTCGGGTTCCTGACGATGGTGCTGGTGTCACTGGCGACCCGAGACCGTATACCTGCCGGGACGGCCGCCACCCTGGCCCGGCTCCACCTCCCGGAGGACCTGATGGCGAAGGACAGCACCGGCGTGAGCGGGGGAGCGGGGCAGCGATGACCGGGATCGAGATCGCGGCGCTGGCCGCCGCGGGCGCCGTACTCCTCGCCGCGGGCATCGTCCTGGGACGCGTCACCGCCCGTCACGGGCGCGGCGAGGACCTCGACCTCGGTACGCCCGTCGAGCGCGCCACCTTCCACACCCTGCACACTGCCTCGCTCGCCGCGCCCCCGCTGCGCGCCGGTCTCACGGAGGACACGGCCCGCAAGGCCGCCCGCCGGCTGCGTTCCCTGCTCGGCACGGAGGCGCTGTGCCTCACCGACCGCGAGCGTGTGCTCGCCTGGGACGGACCGGGCGGCGCTCACCACGGGGAACTGGTGATGCGGCGCGTACGGGAGATGCTCGACACCGGGCGCAGCCAGAGCGTACGCAGCGACTGCGACGACCTTCAGTGCCCGCTGAGGTGGGTGGTGATCGCGCCGCTGACCGGGGAGGAGGGGGTGCTGGGCGCACTCGTCGCGTACGGGTCACGGGAGTCGGCGGTGCTGGTCCGGGCGGCGACCGAGGTGGCCCGCTGGGTGTCCGTACAACTGGAACTGGCCGAGCTGGACCGCTCACGTACCCGGATCGTCGAGGCGGAGATCCGCGCCCTGCGCGCCCAGATATCACCGCATTTCATCTTCAACTCGCTGGCCGCGATCGCCTCGTTCGTACGGACCGATCCCGAGCGTGCCCGCGAACTGCTCCTCGAATTCGCCGACTTCACCCGTTATTCCTTCCGCAGGCACGGCGACTTCACGAATCTCGCCGACGAACTGCGCTCCATCGAGCAGTACCTGGCGCTGGCCGGAGCCCGCTTCGGTGACCGCCTGAAGGTGACCCTCCAGGTCGCTCCCGAGGTGCTGCCCGTCGCGCTGCCGTTCCTCTGTCTCCAGCCGCTCGTGGAGAACGCCGTCAAGCACGGGCTGGAGGACTCCAGGGACGAGTTCAAGGTCACCATCGCGGCCCGGGACACCGGCGCCGAGGCCATGGTCGTCATCGAGGACAACGGCGTGGGCATGGACCCGGAACGGCTGCGGCAGATCCTCGCCGGCGAGCACACCACGTCCTCCGGCATCGGCCTGTCGAACGTCGACGACCGGCTGCGGCAGGTGTACGGGGACGACTACGGCCTCGTGATCGAGACGGGCGTGGGCGCGGGCATGAAGATCACGCTGCGGTTCCCCAAGTACCGCGCGGGCGTGCATGCGGCGGCGCCCGCCGGGCCCGGTCGCGATCCCGGTCGCGATCCAGGTCAGAAGAGGTGGATCGCGAGATGACCGAGAGGCAGCCCCAGCTGCCAGGCCGGCGTCCACACCTTCTGGCTCTCGTCCACGCCGAGATCCGCCGCCTGGTGCGAGGGGATCGCGCCGCCGAGGTCGGCCGCGAGGAGTTCCGTGCCGCTGAGCCACCGCCATGACGCCAGGGCCAGTTCGAGATCGGGGCTGATCACTTCCCGGCGGCGGTCGGCGGCTGTGCGCTCGGCGAGTCTTTCCCGTACCCAGGTCTCCCAGGGGTGGCCGTACGTGGTGAGCGAGAGCCATTCGTCGAGGCTGGTGACGACCCGGATGCCGGACAGCTCGTCGGAGCTGTCGGACAGATAGATGGTGAGCGCCAGGGTCTCGCGGCCCGCCCGGAACTCGATCGTGCCGGGTGGGATCAGGTTGCCCGTACGGAGCAGCTCGTCGGCGATGTACTCGGCGTACAGCCAAGCCATCGGTACCGCGAGCCTGCCTCCGCTGGTGCCATTCGTACTCTCGGGCAGCACAGCACTCCACCTTCTCCCGCCACTGATCTGTTCTGTTTCTTCGGGGCACCGCCGAGCCTTCACTCTCAGAGACGCACAGCGTGCCGTCTTTACTCAACTTGGCGCTGTGGTTTCGAAATCGGCCCGCTCTGCACGGGTACGGAGGGTGAAGACCTGGCCTGCGGGGCGGGTGGTACGAGAGTGCCTCAGGCGGCGTCGCGGCCGTACCCGGGAAGCACCTTCCGCAGCGCGCGCAGAGCATAGTACGTACGGGACTTGACCGTGCCAGCCGGTATGCCGAGCGCTTCGGACGCCTCCGCCACGGACCGGCCGCGGAAGTAGACCTGGGTCAGCACCTCACGGTGCTCGCCCCGCAGCGCCTTGACCGCCCGGCGCACGTCGAGCGCGGTCACTGAGCGTTCCTCGTGGTCGCCGGGGAGCGCGGACTGCTCCAGTACGCCGTCGCCGACCTCGTGCGGCCGGGCCCGGCGGGCCCGCCTGGCGTCGATGGCGAGCCTGCGGCCCACCGTGAAGAGCCAGGGGCGCATCGAGTCGTGGTCGCTCGCCAGCGCCTCGGGATGCTGCCAGGCCCGTACCAGGGTCTCCTGGAGGAGATCCTCCGCGCGCTGCCTGTCGCCGTACGTCAGGCCCAGGAGGAAGCCGAAAAGCGCCTTGCCGTGCTCGCGCTGGAGGTCGGCGATGGTTCGTTCGTCGGTGTGCTGCTCGATGGAGGAAGTGGAGGAAGTCACCGTTGACGCCCCTTCGGGAGACCGGGTGGCCGATGGCCTGACGGCGGCGAAGATAACCGCCGCCCGCCCGGCGCGCGGCGGTGCGGGACGCGGCGGCCGAACGGGCGGCAGGGGCCGTGCGGTGAGCGGTCGAACGGTGCGACGAGTGGCACGACGAACGGTCGTCACCGCGCGTCTGTTCCAGTGACGGCAACGGCCGTGTCCCTTGACTTACCGACAAGCCCCGTATGGATTCATTTCAGCAAAAGTCATACAAGCGGAAAGTCGGTTTGATGGTGAAGCGAAAACTGCACGGGGCGGCGGCCATGGCCGCGGTGCTGATCGGGAGCGTCACCGCATGCACCGGACCACTGACGGAGTCCTTGCCGCCGGGCTCCGAACGCGAGGCTCCGCTGGCCGCCGGCAGCGGTCACGGCGAGCAGCGGGGCTTCACCCTCGTCGCATCGGGCGACGTACTGCCGCACGCGTCGATCATCCGGCAGGCCGCTGCCGACGCGGGCGGCAACGGCTACGACTTCGCGCCGATGCTGGCGGGCGTGAAGTCGGTCGTCTCCGAGGCCGGCGTGGCGATCTGCCACATGGAGACGGTGTACGGCCCGGACGGCGGCCCGTACACCGGATACCCCAACTTCAAGTCGCCTCCCGAGGTGGCCAAAGGCCTGAGCTCCACCGGCTACGACTCGTGCTCCACCGCCTCCAACCACAGCCTGGACGACGGAGCCGAAGGGATCGACAGGACCCTCGGCGCGCTCGACAAGGCCGGCGTCCGGCACGTGGGCTCGGCCCGCACGGAGGCCGAGTCGCGCGAACCGGCCTGGCTCAAGGGCGGCAGCGCCAAGGTCGCCCAACTCGCGTACACCTACGGCACGAACGGCTACCCGATGCCGGAAGGCCGGCCGTGGGCGGTGAACCTGATCGACCAGGAGAAGATCGTCGCCGACGCGAGGGCGGCCAGGAAGGCGGGCGCCGACGTGGTCGTCGTCTCGATGCACTGGGGCACGGAGTGGCAGGACGAGCCCGACGCGCAGCAGCTGCGGCTGGGCAAGGAGCTCACCGCGTCGAAGACGGACGACCGCCCCGACATCGACCTGATCATCGGCACGCACGCGCATGTCCCGCAGGCGTACGAGAAGGTCAACGGCACCTGGGTCATCTACGGCATGGGCGACCAGATCGCCGGTCCGATGGTCAACCACTCGGGCGCGTACGACCCTCGCGGCAACCAGGGCACGATCGGCCGCTTCACCTTCGCGCCGCCGGAGCGGGAGGGGCAGCGCTGGGAGGTGAGCAAGGCGGAGTTCATCCCGCAGTGGTTCGACACGGGGGCGGGACGCGTGGTGAACCTCAACGCGGCGATTGCGGGGGGCGCGGACCATGTGGCTGTGCGGGACCGGATCCGGGAGGTCGTGCTGAGCCGGGGGGCGGGGAAGCAAGGCCTGGCGATGGGCCAGTAGCCCCGGGGCCGGACCCCGGCGGGCCCTGGCCCTGCGGGGCTTTTTCCCCTACCCGCCCCTTCCCGAACTGGGGCTCCGCCCCAGACCCCGGACGCCCTACGGGCGTGTCCTCAAACGCCGGACGGGCTGGATGGTTGCCGCAAACCAAATCCAGCCCCTCCGGCGTTTGAGGAGCGGGGCCTGGGGCGGAGCCCCGGCTCCCGATCGCCCGCTACTCCTCGCCCCGCTCCTCCGCCGACGGCCGTGGCGTCTTCGCCAGCGCCGACTTCCGGTACGAGTAGGCGAAGTAGATGATCAGTCCGAGCGCGAACCACGCCGCGAAGCGGAGCCACGTCTCCCACGCCAGGAACGTGATCAGCCAGATCGAGAACACCACCCCGATCGCCGGCACCAACGGCATGCCGGGGGTGCGGAAGCTGCGCGGCAGCTCCGGCCGCCGGTAGCGCAGCACGATCACCGCCGTGCACACCACGGCGAACGCCAGCAGGATCCCGATGTTGGTCAGTTCGGCCGCTTCACCGATCGGCAGGAACCCGGCGATCAGCGCCGACGCGACCCCCACGATCCACGTCACCCGCACCGGCACGTGCCGCGTCGGATGCGTCTTGGCGAACCAGTGCGGCAGCAGCCCGTCGCGGCTCATCGAGAACCACACCCGCGTCACACCCAGCATGAAGGTGAACATCACGGTGAGGATGCCGATGATGGCGCCCACCGCGATCACATCCGCGAGCGCGCCGAGGCCCACCGACTGGAAGGCCGTGGAGAAGCCGCTCTCCGGGTCGACCTCCTTGTAGTTCTGCATGCCGGTGAGCACCAGGGTGGCCAGCACGTACAGCACCATCGAGATCGCGAGCGAGTACATGATCGCCTTCGGCATGTGGCGCTGCGCGTCCTTGGACTCCTCGGCCGCCGTCGACATGGCGTCGTACCCGAAGACCGCGAAGAACACCGTCGCCGCGCCGGTGAACGCACCACCGACCCCGAAGGGGAAGAAGGGGCTGTAGTTGCTGGTGTTGATGTGGAACACACCGACGCCGATCACGAGCAGCACGACCAGGACCTTCAGCACCACCACGACCGTCTCGAAACGCGCCGCGTTCTTGATGCCCAGGGTCAGCAGATACGCGATGAACAGGCACAGCACCGCCGCGAACAGGTCCACCCGGTGGCCGTCGCCGGTGCCGGGCGCGCCGAGCATCCAGGTGGGCAGCTCGGCGCCCAGGTCCTTGATCAGGAAGTTGAAGTAGCCGGAGATGCCGATCGCGACCACCGCCACGATCGCCGTGTACTCCAGCAGCAGGTCCCAGCCGATGAACCAGCCCGCGAGCTCACCGAGCACCACATAGCCGTAGGTGTACGCCGAACCGGCCTTCGGGATCATGCCCGCGAACTCGGCGTACGAGAACGCCGCGGCCGCGCTCGCCACACCCGCGATCAGGAAGGAGATGAGGACGGCGGGGCCGGCCGTGCCGTTCGCGACCGCACCGGCGAGGGTGAAGATGCCCGCGCCGATGATGCCGCCGACGCCGATCGCGGTGAGCTGCCAGAGCCCGAGTGTTCTGGTCAGCCGTTCGCTCGCGTCGCCTTCTTCGATCTGTTCGATGGGCTTGCGGCGCAGTACGCCTTGTCCCATCCGCAGTCCGGCCATGAGCCACACCTCCGCAGAGACCATCGGCTGATGGCGGCTCATGATGGCCCAGGTGCGGGCGTGACGAAAGGCGACGTACGCCAAGTGGACTCCCCGGCGTCCGGGCCCCGCGGTGGCTACGGCACGACCGTGACCGGCCAGCGCCCCGCCTTCACCAGACGCAGCGCCACCGAGCCGATGAACCGGTGGCCCGCCGACTCCGACGCCCCGACGATCACCGCGTCCGCCTTGAGCTCGTCGGCCGCCGTCACCAGGCCGTTGTACGGGTCGCCGCGGAAGGTGTGGAACTCCCAGCGCACCTCGAAGGTGCCCTTCGTCCGCTCCGCCGCCGCACGGACCTCCGCCATCAGGTCCTCGGCGATCTCCGCGGTCGTACCCGCGACCGGCACGCCGAGCGAGGCTCCCGCCGGCATCAGCGGCTGTACGTACACCAGAGCCAGCAGCGCGTTCTGCCGCCGCGCCAGGCCCGCCGCGTACGCGGCCGCGCGCAGCGAGGAATCCGATCCGTCCAGGCCGGCGACGATCACCTTGGGGCCGTCGGTGCCGCGTTCGAACTGATGGCGTTGCTGCTCCGTCACGGGAACGAGGCTATCCGGCACCGACCGGCTCGTCCCATCGGGTACTTCGGCTCCCGCCGCCGGTGTGGGTGGGGCTCCGGCGGCTGCGGCCGTGCGAGCTATTAGTCATGAAAAAGGATCAGATGCCTCCGGAGCGCAGGGCGATACTGCGCCTCGCCGCCTGCCTCGGAGCGGCCACCGCCGTAGGGTTCCTCGGCCCGGACACCGCCCAGACGCCGGGACGCCACCCCTCGGGCCCGCCGCCGCCGGCGGCGGGGCCGCAGGCCGGTGCGCCGGTCAGGGCCTCGGCGTACCGGCTGCGGCCCATGACGGCGTACACACCACCGCGGTTCAGACCCGCCCGGCCGCCGGTGCGCCGCAAGCCCTTCCTGCGCATGGCCGGGATCGGCCGCGGCATGGTGCTGACCTTCGACGACGGGCCCGACCCGCGCTACACCCCCGACATCCTGCGCACGCTGCGGCGCTACGACGTGCGCGCGATGTTCTTCGTGTGCGGGGAGATGGCCGTCGAGAACCGTGACCTGTTGCGCGAGATGGCCGAGGATGGCCATGTCGTCGGCAATCACACCTGGTCGCATCCGCTCGTCCCACGGCTGTCACCGGCCGGCATCCGCGCCGAGCTGGGGCGTACGAGCGACGTGGTCGAGCAGACCATCGGGCACGCCCCCGCCTGGTACCGCGCACCGTACGGGGCCTGGAACCGCCGCTCGTTCGAGATCGGGGCGGAACTCGGCATGGAACCGCTCGGCTGGACCCTCGACACGCTCGACTGGCGCGAGCCGGGCACCGGGGCCATCGTCCGCAGGGTGCGCGGCGGCGCGGGCCCCGGCGTCGTGGTGCTCTCGCACGACGCGGGAGGAAACCGGCGGCAGAGCGTGGAGGCACTGCGGACCTATCTGCCGGAGCTGCTCGACGCGGGGTACCGGATCACGGTGCCGAGCGCGGCTCCTCGGGCGTGACCTCGGGGGGTGATCTCGGGGTGAGCTGAACGCCCGGCTGGTCTTCACCCGTTCAGCGGGTGGCGACCAGGTGGGCGAAGACGACGACATTGCCGGTGTAGCCGTCCGCCTTCGAATAGCCGCCGCCACAGGTGATCACGCGCAGCTCCGGCCTGCCCATGTCGCCGTACACCCGGGGTCCGGGGAACTCCTCCTTGGGGAAGACCTCGACGCCGTAGACCTCGAAGACGGCGGCGCGGCCGTCGTAGCGTGCCACCTCGATGAGCTGGCCCTTCTTGAGCGAACCCAGGTTGTAGAACACGGCGGGCCCGACGGCGTTGTCGACATGGCCGACGATCACCGAGGTGCCCCGCTGGCCGGGGGCGATGCCGTTCTGGTACCAGCCGGCGAGGTTGGGGTCCTGCGGCGACGGTGCGTCGATCCAGCCCTCGTTGTCGAGCCCCACGTCCACGATGGGCGCGTCGACGTGGATGTCGGGGAGGCGGATCCGGGAAGCCGGGGCGTACGGCAGGGGCTGGACCGAAGAGGGGTGCGAGGTCCGGGCGCCGTCGACCTCGGAGCGGCTGTTCAGGGCGGCGGCCGAAGCGGGCTGCGGGGGGCCGAGCGACGCATCGGTGCCGTTGCGCATCAGCGCAAGGCCGGTGAGCATGACGAGGGCCAGGAGCCCCCACGGCGAGCGTTTTCTCGGCTCCGAGCCGTTGTACTCCTGGCCCATGGTGCTCCCTTCGACGCGTCTGTACGGACGCTAAGCGCGCGGGGTGGGGGGCGGCGAGACGTGAAGGGCGAACGGGTGGCGCGGCGCCACCGCGGTGACCCATCCGGGTAGCTCGTCGTACAAGATATCTGACGGTCTGTGACCTGCGGCTCCGTCAGGTCCGGGCGCGCCGCACCGGCGTGTCGCCTCACCGGGGTGGACCAGCCCGAAATGCGGTAACCGCGCGCCCCGGTGAGTCTTCGTCATGGGAGGCGTTCTCGTCGATCTTCCCGGAGCACCGCTCCGGGGCGCCGTCCCATGGAGGTTCTACGATGCGTGCTTCACGCGCCTGCCTGGTGACCGCGGCGGCCTGCGCCGCGGTCGGACTCGCCGCCCCGATCGCCACCGCCACCAACGGCCCGAGCAACGTCAACGTCAACCCGTTCAGGGTGCACCAGGGTGCCGTGCTGACGATCAGCGCCTCCGGGTGCGGTCACGGCGGCACCGTGACGTCCCACGTCTTCCAGCGGCCCGCCCATCTTCCGGCGAGCGACACCACGTCGTACGCCACCGCCAAGATCAGGCACAACGCCACTCCCGGCAACTACCACCTGGCCGTCAAGTGCAATGACAACCCGAGGATGAAGACCCACCAGTTCACCGTCGTCGCGGGCCGCGGCGCGCACGGCGGTATCGGCGGGTCGGTCGGCCCTTCCGACACGGAGATGAAGGTCGGGGCCGGTCTCGTCGCCGTGGCGGCGATCGGCGGCGGCCTCTTCATCGCGCGCCGGCGCCGCCTGAACCGCGCCGAGGTCTGAGCGCCAGGCTGTCCGGAGGCCCGTACCCACGTGAACGCCCGTCGCCCCGCGTCCTTACAAGGACGCGGGGCGACGGGCGTACGGGGCGGGCCGGTCAGTGCTGGCGACTGCTGCTGCGCCGGCGCAGTACGAAGATGACACCACCGGTGGCCGCGACGACCAGCGCCGCGCCGGCGGCGATCTCTCCGGCGTTCATTCCGCCCTGGCTGCCGCCCACACCACCCCTGGCGGGGCCGGCGGGGGAGCGGGTGACGGTGGCGGTGCGGGTCGGCCGGGCGGTGCCGGTGATGGTGAGCTGCGAGAAGGTCTGTCGGCCGTCGTCACAGGTGTACGTCACTCTGTACATGGCCCCCCGTTTCGCGTCCCAGTCGACCGTGGCGGTCGCCGGGCGCCCCTGAGAGATCCTGACGACGTCGAACACGGCCGAAGACACGTCCGCTTCGCCGTCGCACCCCGAGAGGGACAGGGTGACCTGTCCGCCCGGGGCGATGGTGGAAGGCGTGGCGGTGCCGACGAGCGTGGGCACTTTGTTGTCGACCGCCGAGGCGGCGGGGATGGTGAGCGAGAGAGCGGCGAGGCCGAGCGCGGCGGCCGATGTCACACGTATCGCGCGCATGGACAATCCTCCGGGTCCTCGAGGAGCAGCGGCGGAATTTTTATCCACACATGGCAGGAAATGCGCCTCGATACCCCGAACGCTAGGAGCAGTGGCGGCGACGCGCGATCACAGTCGCGCAAATGGGGTAGGCGCGTAGCGCCACCCGGTGCACCACCGGAGAGCCCGGCTACCTGGTCGCGTGCGGGAACAGGTCCAGGAACGGGCCGGCGGTGGCGGAGAGGCCGCGGCCGAAGGGGGCGTCGAAGTCCCAGATGAGGAAGAGCAGGAAGGCGATCAGGGCGCTGTAGAGACCGGCCAGGAACAGCTCGCGTCCCGTACGGCGGATCTGGAGGGCGAAGATCAGGCCGACCGCGACCAGGGCTCCGATGATCAGGCCGAACCACACGACCCCGGGCATGGTGGCCTCCGCGCCCTGGCCCCGTGCGCCCCGGGCGTCGTCCGCGGCGGCCACCTGGTCGACCAGGGGCTGGTACGCCTGGGCCTCGTGGTCGGTCTTCGGCACGTAGTCGGTGACGTCGCGGCGTACCTGGTCGAGGAGTTCGGTACCGCGCCCGGTCAGGCTGCCGTGGTCGGCCATGTGCCGCCATTCGGTGGTGACGACGTACGTGACGTACGCGTCGACATCGCTGCGGATACGGGCGCGGACCTCGGCGGGGTACACCTCCGAGCGGGCGCTGACCTCGTGCAGCGCCTGTGCCTCCTGGCGTACGGATTCCTGGGCGGCGCTGCGGCCCTCCCAGACACCGGCGATGGCGAGGCCGAGGACGATCGCGTAGACCACGCCGATCATCATCGTCATGTACTCGATGACGTCCGGGGTCTGCGACGGGTCGTCGTCATCGCCGAGGCGGCGGTTGTTGATGACGGTGATGGTGAGGACGACCGCGCAGGCGGACGCCATCGCGATGCTCAGTACGAGCCATTCCGACATGGGATTCTCCGTCGGCTAGCGGGAGCGGGGGCGCAGTACGGCGGCGGCGAACACCGCGGGGGCCGTGAGCAGGAGGGTGAGCGAAACCAGGGACGGGCCGTTCTGCGGCTCCTGGCGGCTGGCCTTGCGGTACACGGGGATGGCGACCGGTGTGGGGGAGGGCGGCTTCGGCCGGACGGACGGCGTGGGCTTGGGCTTGGGGGAGGGAGAGGGAGCGGGAGCGGGCTTGGGCGCGGGCGGCGGCGCCGGGGCGGGCGGTGGTGGCGGAGGGGGCGCCGGAAGCGCCGGTTCGGGCTCGACGGCAGGTGGCGGCGGAGGAGGCGGTGGCGGTGGCGGAGGAGGCGGTGGTGGTGGCGGAGGCGGTGGCACCGGGGTGGGGGTCGGCGGGGGCTTCGGTTTCGGGCCCGCCGTGCAGGTCGCGCTTCCGCCCACGGCGACCGCCGAGCCCGACGACAGCTCACCGCCGCGCGAGAGGGAGGCGTACGAACAGTTGTCGGCCGCCGCCGGTACGGGACTCAGCAGCAGCCAGATCAGGGTCACGACGCCCAACAGGCGTCCCAGGAGCGGAAGGTGCACGTCGGGGAGCATGGTCCGGGCGGGCCTCCGCCACGCGGCCGTCCGGCCCAATTCCCCTGATGGCAGGACTTTCGCGGCTTTGCGTTTGAGATCGCCCGGCCCGCCGCGGAGGTCATTGCGAAATTTCTGCGAACGCTTTGAACGCCCGGGCACATCCCGCCCGTACCTAGGGCCATGAGCGACGCACTGGAGCGTCGCAACACACCCTCGGTGCACAGGAGTCGACATGAAGACCTGGCGGAACGTCTCGCTCGCGGTGACGGCGGCGGCTGTGATGGCGCTGACGACGGCGTGCGGTCAGGACAAGGTGACCGAATCCCCCAACGGCCAGGCCGTGGGCAACGCCAACCCCGCGCAGCAGCCCGCCGACAGCGGTTACGGCTCCGACAAGGGCGGTTACGGTGACGACGCCGCCGGCGGCGCGGCCGCCGCGCCCAAGGCCGCGGGGCAACTGTCCGTCTGGGACAGCAAGAAGCTCGGCAAGGTGCTCACCGACAGCGAGGGCTTCACGCTCTACCGGTTCGACAAGGACACCGCCAGCCCGCCGAAGTCGAATTGCGAGGGCGACTGTGCGAAGGCCTGGCCGGTCGTGCCGGCGAGTGACGCCACGGCCGCCCCCGGCACCGACGCCTCGATGGTCGGCGAGGTGGAGCGGGCCGACGGCACCAAGCAGCTCACCATCGGCGGCTGGCCCATGTACCGCTTCGCCAAGGACACCAAGCCCGGCGACGCCAAGGGCCAGGGCGTCGGCGGCACCTGGTTCGCCTCCGCCCCCGACGGCAAGAAGGCCGCACCGGGCGCTGTGGGCGGCGACACCGGCGCCGGTGACGCGGGCGAGGCCGAGGCCGGGAACCCCGCCGACCTCGCGGGCATGTCCGTACGCAAGGACGCCAAGCTCGGTGACGTCGTGGTGGACTCCAACGGCATGACGGTCTACCGGTTCAAGAAGGACTCGGCCTGGCCGATGAAGACCGCCTGCACCGGCGCCTGCCTCGACAAGTGGCCGGTCGTTCCGCCGGTGGACAAGAACGACACCGAAGGCATCCTCAAGAAGGGCTTCGTCACCTTCGACCGTCCCGACGGCATCAAGCAGCAGACGATCGACTGCTGGCCCCTCTACACCTTCTCGGGCGACGCGAAGCCGGGTGACACCAACGGTCAGGGTGTCGGCGGCACTTGGTACGCGGTCTCGCCCGAGGGCAAGCTGGTCGGTGCGCCCAAGTAGTTCCGGCAGCGTCCCCGCGCTGTGGCGCCCGGCCACCCCGGCCCGTCCCTCCGCCCCGTGCGGCAGGGGCGGGCCGGTCGTTTGTGGCGCACATGCCTGCGGCGTGTGACCGAGAACGGACCGCCAATTTCCGTTTTTGCTCGCTCTGATGCCTGCCGATCAGTAGCCTCGGCTCGAACACCGGTCTAGGTCATGACCGGATGTCCCGTGGCGATGAGTTGGAGACATTGATGGAGCGACCCGCCTGGGCACCACAGGGCATCGACCTCACGGTGCCGAGCGTGTCCCGGATTTACGACTTCTACCTGGGCGGTTCGCACAACTTCGAGGCCGACAGGGAAGCGGCCCGCAAGGCAATGGAGTTCATGCCGGGCCTCCCCAAGATCATGCAGGCGAACAGGGCGTTCATGCGCCGCGCGGTGCGCTTCGCGGCCGACGAGGGCATCACCCAGTTCCTCGACATCGGATCCGGCATCCCGACCTTCGGCAACGTCCACGAGGTCGCCCAGGCGGCCAACCCCGAGGCCCGCGTGGCGTACGTCGACCACGATCCGGTCGCCGTCGCGCACAGCCGGGCCGTGCTCGCCGGGAACGACCGGGCCGGCATAGCCGCGGCCGACCTGCGCAAGCCACACGACATCCTGAGCAGCCCCGTCGTGGGCGAACTCATCGACTTCGACCGCCCGGTGGCGCTGCTGCTGGTGGCCGTACTCCACTTCATCGAGGACGCCGACGACCCGCAGTGCGCGGTGGACACCCTGCGCGACGCCCTCGCGCCCGGCAGCCTCGTGATCCTCACCCACGCCTCCTACGAGGGAGTCCCGCTCTCCGAGGAACGGGTGGGCGGCACGGTCGGGGTCTACAAGAGCATCAAGAACCCGCTGGTCATGCGCTCGCGCGAGGAGGTCGCGCGGTTCTTCGAGGGGTACGAGATGGTCGAGCCGGGACTGGTCCCGATGGCCGAGTGGCGGCCGGAGACCCCGCTCTCGCAGGAGGATCCGTTCGCCTTCTCGGGCTTCGCAGGAGTGGGACGCAAGGCGTGAGCGTGCCATCGCAGGCACCGGGGCCCGGCTCCGGACGGGAGGCGGGGCGAGCGGCCGCGCGCAGCCTCGACGACCGTAGCGACCGCGACGACCGGGACGACAGACTCGGGCGGTTCGCCACGATCTGGAGCCGGGCGATCTTCCCCGTCACCGCCACCTCCCTGACCCGCCCCGAGGTCGAACAGCACCTGCTGCCGCTGGCACGGCAGTTGAGCGAGGCCCTGTACCGCCGGCCCTTCGACACCGCGCCCGCGCACGAGGTGGGCGCCGCCCTGGTCGCCGCCCACTGCACCGACCCGGACGCCCTCGTCCGTACGCTCGGAGTCGTCGACTCCTACCTGGTGCTGTACTGCGCCGGGGAGAACGACTCGCCCGCGGAGACGGAGGAGCACCGGGCCCGCTGCGCCCGGCTCCAGCACGCCATCGCCGCCGGCTTCGCGCAGGCCCTGCGCGAGCGCACCCTCGCCGAGCAGGAGGCCCTCGCCAGGTCGTCCCTCCTGGCGAGCAGCGAGGCGCAGAAGGTACTGCACGCCACGGAGACCCGGTTGCGCGCGGTCTTCGAAGGCGCGGCGATCGGCATCGGCATCGCCGACCTCGAAGGCAACATCCTGGAGGTCAACGAGGCGCTCATGCGGATGTTCGGCGGGCTCGACCATTACATGCGCGGCCGGAAGGTGAGCGAGTGGGTCCACCCCGAGGACACCCCCCACGTCTGGAAGCTGTACGGCGAACTGGTGCGCGGCGAGCGCGAGAACTACCGCGTCGAGAAGCCGTACTACCGCACCGACGGCACCGTCCTGTGGACGAACCTGACGGTCTCGCTGCTGCGTGACGCCGACGGCCGTCCGCAGTACCAGCTGGCACTCATGGAGGACACCACCGAGCGGCGGCTGCTGAACCTGCGGCTGCGCTACGAGGCCACCCACGACGCCCTGACCGGACTGCCGAACCGTACGCTCTTCTTCGAGCGCCTGGAGAAGGCCCTGTCCGCCGGCGACGGTATGCGCTTCGGCCTGTGCTACCTGGACCTCGACGGTTTCAAGGCGGTCAACGACAGCCTGGGCCACTCGGCCGGCGACCGGCTGCTCGTGGAGGTCGCCGACCGCCTGCAGAGCTGCGCGACAGCGCCCGGCGAGATGGTGGCCAGGCTCGGCGGCGACGAGTTCGTGGCGCTGACCACGGGGCCCGACACCCGCCAGGAGGTGGACGAGCTCGCCGCCCGCATACTGAACGCGCTCGCCGCCCCGATCCGTATCGAGGGCCGGGACCTGACCGTGCGGGGCAGCATCGGCATCGTCGAAGGCCCGGCGGGCGAGCGTGGTCCGGCGGAGGTGCTGCGCAGCGCCGACATCACCATGTACCGCGCCAAGTCGGCGGGCGGCAACCGCTTCGAGACCGCCGACGCGGAGGCGGACGCCCGCGCCATCACCCGGCACGGCCTCACCAACGCGCTGCCCGCCGCACTGGAGCGCAACGAGTTCTTCATCGAGTACCAGCCGCTCGTGCATCTCGGCGACGGCAGCGTGCACGGCGCCGAGGCGCTGGTGCGCTGGTGCCATCCGCAGCACGGTGTCCTCGGCCCGGACCGGTTCATTCCGCTCGCCGAGCACACCGGTCTCATCGTGCCGCTCGGCCGCTGGGTGCTCGAAGAGTCCGTACGCCAGGCCAGGTTCTGGCAGAAGCGGCACTCCGACGGCGGGCCGCTGCGGATCAACGTCAACCTCTCACCGATGCAGCTGCACCACCCCGGCCTGGTCTCCGACACGGTGGACGTGCTGGAACGGGCGGGCCTCGAACCGGGCGCCCTGTGCCTGGAGGTCACCGAGTCGGCGCTGATCGGCGCCGACGACGACCTGCTCAAGCCGTTGCGCCAGCTCGCCGAGATGGGAGTCGACATCGCGCTCGACGACTTCGGCACCGGTTACTCCAACCTCGCCAATCTGCGCAGGCTGCCGGTGAGCGTGCTCAAGCTGGACCGGTCCTTCACCCAGTCCATGCAGCAGCACCCGGCCGACGCCGTCGACCTGAAGATCGTCGAAGGCATCGTGTCACTGGCGCACAGCCTGAAGCTGGCCGTGACGGTGGAGGGCGTCGAGACGGGCGCGCAGGCGGCCCAGCTGCGCGAGCTGGGCTGCGACACCGCGCAGGGCTGGTACTACGCCAGGCCCGGAGCACCCGACCGCATTCACTCCTTGCTGCTGGCCGACGCCGTCTGACGGACGCGAGAAGCGAGGAGTACGTTCTGCAGCTCGCGGGCCGCGCGCGGCGGAGCCACGTCGCTGCGGTGCGCGAGCGCGATCGTACGGTGCAGGCCCGGCCGGGCCAGGGGCGTGACCCGCAGGTCGCGCCCCGCCCGCGCGGCCACCATGCGCGGCACGACCGCGAGCCCGAGCCCGGCCCGTACGAAGCCGAGCACGGCGTCCATCTCGCCGCCCTCGACCGTGAAGGACGGCTCGAAGCCTTCGGCGCGACAGGCGGCGACGGTCAGCTCCCGCAGGTCGTACCCGTGCCGGAACATCACCAGCGGCTCGCCCTCCAGATCCGCGACGCGTACGGACCTGCCGCCTCTTCCGGGACGGGGCAGTGAGGCGGCGGACACCACGACCAGGTCCTCGTGCAGCAGCTCGACGGTGGTCAGGGCGGGCGACGGCGTCGGCAGCGGCAGCACGACCAGGGCCAGGTCGAGCGCGCCGCGCGCCAGCTCCCGTACAAGATCGTGCGAGCCGCCCTCCTCGATCAGCAGCTGGATGCCGGGATGCAGATCGTGGAAGGTGCGCAGTACGTCCGGGAGCAGCCCCGTGCACAGGCTCGGCGTCGCACCGAGCCGCACCCGGCCGCGCCGCAGCTGCGCCAGCTCCTGGACCTCGTGCCGGGCGGTGTCGGCGTCGGCGAGGATGCGGCGGGCGAGCGGCAGCAGGGCCTCGCCGGCGTCGGTGAGGGCGATGTTGCCGCGGGCGCGGGTGAAGAGGTCGGCGCCCAGCTCCTTCTCCAGGGCGCGGATCTGCTGGGAGAGGGACGGCTGGGAGACGTGCACCTGCTCGGCGGCGTGGGTGAAGTGGAGGGTCTCGGCGACGGTCACGAAGTAGAGGAGCTGCTGGAACTGCATGAGGCGCAGGATATCCTCGATAGGAGAAGCCTATGGACATGAGCCGAACCATGTCTTGGACCTCTGAGGCCCGTCGGCCCTAGCGTCGTTTCCATGGCACTGGCTACGCGGACGGATCGACAACCGTCCCTCACGCGCTCGCTCTGGGGATCGACCGTCGGCAAGAAGACGGTGATGGCCGTGAGCGGCCTGATCATGCTCATGTACCTGGTCGCCCACATGCTCGGCAACCTCAAGATCTTCTTCGGTTCCGGCGAGTTCAACGCGTACGCGCACTGGCTGCGCACCATGGGGGAGCCCCTGCTCCACTACGAGTGGGCGCTGTGGATCGTGCGCGTGGTGCTGCTCGCGGCGGTGGTGCTGCACGGCGTCGCGGCGTACCAGCTCAGCAGGCGGGACATCGCGGCACGGCCGAGCAAGTACGTCCACAAGCGGCGGCGGGCGAGCTACGCGACGCGCACCATGCGGTGGGGCGGGATCATCCTCGCCCTGTTCATCGTGTGGCACCTGCTGGACCTGACGACGCTCACGGTGAACGAGAACGCGCAGCCGGGGCGCCCGTACGAGAACGTCGTCGCGACCTTCAGCACCTGGTACGGCAACGTCATCTACCTCGTGGCGATGCTGGCCGTGGGGCTGCACATCCGGCACGGCTTCTGGAGCGCCGCGCAGACGCTGGGCGTGGGGAACGCGCGGCGCGACCGGATCCTCAAGACCGTGGCCAACGGCCTCGCGCTGGTGCTGACCGCCGGATTCGTCTCCGTACCGGTCGCCGTCATGACTGGAGTGGTGAGCTGACATGAGCGAGTACACCGACTACACCGCCTACGCGACCGGCGACCCCATCGCCGACACCAAGGCCCCCTCCGGTCCCATCGGCGAGCGCTGGGACACCCGCCGCTTCGAAGCCAAGCTGGTCAACCCGGCCAACCGCCGCAAGCACACCGTCATCGTCGTCGGCACCGGCCTCGCGGGCGGCGCGGCAGGTGCCACGCTCGCCGAACAGGGCTACCACGTCGTCCAGTTCTGCTACCAGGACTCACCGCGCCGCGCCCACTCCATCGCCGCGCAGGGCGGCATCAACGCCGCCAAGAACTACCGCAACGACGGCGACTCCATCCACCGCCTCTTCTACGACACCGTCAAGGGCGGCGACTTCCGCGCCCGCGAGTCCAACGTCCACCGCCTCGCACAGATCTCCGTCGAGATCATCGACCAGTGCGTCGCGCAGGGCGTGCCCTTCGCACGCGAGTACGGCGGCCTGCTCGACACCCGCTCGTTCGGCGGCGTACAGGTCTCGCGCACCTTCTATGCCCGCGGCCAGACCGGCCAGCAGCTGCTGCTCGGCGCCTACCAGGCGCTGTCCCGGCAGATCGCGGCCGGCAACGTCGAGATGCACCCGCGCACCGAGATGCTCGACCTGATCGTCATCGACGGGCGGGCGCGCGGCATCGTCGCCCGCGACCTGATCACCGGCCGCGTCGACACGTACTTCGCGGACGCCGTGGTCCTCGCGAGCGGTGGCTACGGCAACGTCTTCTACCTCTCCACCAACGCCAAGAACTCCAACGCGACGGCGATCTGGCGGGCGCACCGGCGCGGCGCGTACTTCGCCAACCCCTGCTTCACCCAGATCCACCCCACCTGCATCCCGCGTTCCGGCGACCACCAGTCCAAGCTCACGCTGATGAGCGAGTCCCTGCGCAACGACGGCCGTATCTGGGTCCCCAAGGCCCAGGGCGACACGCGCGCGCCGGCCGACATCCCGGAGGACGAGCGCGACTACTACCTGGAGCGGATCTACCCGTCCTTCGGCAACCTCGTGCCGCGCGACATCGCCTCGCGCGCCGCCAAGAACGTCTGCGACGAGGGGCGCGGCGTCGGCCCCGGCGGGCAGGGCGTCTACCTCGACTTCGCCGACGCGATCCGGCGCCTCGGCCGCAAGGCGGTCGAGGACAAGTACGGCAACCTCTTCGAGATGTACGAGCGGATCACCGCCGAGAACCCGTACGAGGTGCCCATGCGCATCTACCCGGCGATCCACTACACGATGGGCGGCCTGTGGGTCGACTACGACCTCCAGACCACCGTCCCCGGCCTCTTCGCGATCGGCGAGGCCAATTTCTCCGACCACGGCGCGAACCGCCTCGGCGCCTCCGCGCTCATGCAGGGCCTGGCCGACGGCTACTTCGTCCTGCCGTCCACCATCAACGACTACCTGGCCCGCAACCCCCACCACGACGACGTCGACGCGAGCCACCCGGCGGCGGTCCGCGCGGTCGCGGAGACCAACGACCGCCTGGAACGGTTGCTGGCAGTCGACGGCGACCGGACCCCCGACTCCTTCCACAAGGAGATCGGCGAACTCCTGTGGGAGTACTGCGGGATGGCCCGCACCGAGGAGGGCCTGCGCAAGGCGCTCGGCCGCATCCCGGAGATCCGTGCGGAGTTCTGGCGACGAATAAAGGTGCCGGGTACGGGCGAGGAGCTCAACCAGTCGCTGGAGAAGGCGAACCGCGTCGTCGACTACCTGGAGCTCGCCGAGCTGCTCTGCCTCGACGCACTGCACCGCACCGAATCCTGCGGCGGCCACTTCCGCGAGGAGAGCCAAAGCGAGGGCGGTGAGGCGGAGCGCAGGGACGAGGAGTTCTCGTACGCCGCCGCCTGGGAATTCGCCGGTACGGGCCGGGCTCCCGTACTGCACAAGGAAGCCCTCGAATTCGCCTACGTCCATCCCACCCAGCGGAGTTACGCATGAGGCTCACCCTGCGCGTCTGGCGCCAGCGCAATGCCGAAGAACCCGGCGCCATGGTCACGTACGACATCGACGACATCTCCGAGGACATGTCGTTCCTGGAGATGCTCGACACGCTCAACGAGACCCTCATCCTGCGCGGCGACGAGCCGGTCGCCTTCGACCACGACTGCCGCGAGGGCATCTGCGGCGCGTGCGGCGTCGTCATCAACGGCGACGCGCACGGCCCCGAGCGCACCACCACCTGCCAGCTGCACATGCGGCACTTCAACGACGGTGACACGGTCGACGTCGAGCCGTGGCGGGCGGGCGCCTTTCCGGTGGTGAAGGACCTGGTGGTCGACCGGTCCGCGTTCGACCGGATCATCGGCGCGGGCGGTTACATCAGCGTCCCGACCGGCGCCGCCCCCGAGGCGCACGCCACGCCCGTGCCGAAGGCCGACGCCGACTTCGCGTTCGAGCACGCCGAGTGCATCGGCTGCGGCGCGTGTGTCGCGGCCTGCCCGAACGGTTCGGCGATGCTTTTCACCTCCGCGAAGATCAACCACCTCAACGTGCTGCCGCAGGGCGCGCCCGAACGCGAGACCCGGGTGCTGGACATGGTCGCGACCATGGACGAAGAGGGCTTCGGCGGCTGCACGCTGACCGGCGAGTGCGCGACCGCGTGCCCGAAGGGCATTCCGCTGCCGTCCATCGCCGCGATGAACAAGGAATGGCTGAGGGCGACACGGAAGACGTCGCGCCGCTGACCCACGTTCCGCGTGGTTGTGGGCATGTCACCACGTGCTGCTAATCTTCCCCCGCAAGATCAGGATCGGCTGGCAAGCGGGGGAAGATGGCCGGGCAGACGCAACAGGGTGGCTACCGTGTCCAGCAGGGCGGGATGGCCGCCGAGGCGGACAAGCTCGACCGGGCGGGCGACGACGCCGGCGACATCGGCGCCGCTCTCCGGGAGCAGCTCTGCTACACGCCGGACGCCCTGGGCGGCTCGGACTCGGGCCCGGCGTTCAACAACTTCTCCGAGGCGTGGCAGGCCGAGGCCAAGGTGCTGGAGAGCGCGCTGCACGAGCTGGCCGACAAGGTCCGTATCTCGAAGGCGAATTACCACGGCGCCGACGTCCAGGCGATGAACGATCTCCAGGCGGGCGGTGGCGGCCTGACGGCCATGCCGGCGCCCGCGCCGGCCGGCTCCGTACCCGGCGTACGCACCATGCCGGCTGCCGGCCCGCCTCCGCCCGGTTCGCCTCCCGTCGGCCTCGCCGACTTCGGCTGAGCGCTGCCTTCTCCCTCCCACCTGTTGACCTCTCCGAACCGATTGCCGGAGGCCGCAAAGCCATGCCCGACGCAGGCGAATCCACCACCGACCGCCGGGAGAAGCTCGCCGGGTACCACCGGTCGATCGCCGGTGCCGGCGACAAGAACACCCTCATCGAGGCCATCCAGAACGCCCTGAACGTCTCGGCGCCCGTCGGCTCGCCCAGCTCCCTCGACGACATCGCGAAGCGGTACGAGAAGCAGGCCGAAGCGGCGCGTGACGTGTTCTACCGGGTCCAGGAGGTCGCCGTCACGGGCCTGCCCGACGCCTGGGTGGGCAGTACGGGCGCCAAGGCCCAGGAGGTGGTCTCGGCGGCGGCACGGTCGGCCGAGCAGATGGACGTGGCGATCCGCGGCGCGCGAAGGGCCCTGATTCTTCTCTCCGACGCGCTGACCACCGCGCAGTCCGAGGACAAGGGCGGCCGCGAGCAGCTGCGCGAGGCGCTCGGCATGCTCGGGGGCGAGGACGGCTTCTTCGACGACATGGTCGAGAAGGACGCGGAGGAGGCGGAGCGGCTGCGCGCCCGCAACATCGCCTCTGCCGGAGCGAAGACCATGCACGCGGCGGCGGAGAAGGCCGACGACGCGGCCCGCGAGGCTGCCCGCGACCTGAACAAGCTCGCGGCCGAAGCCCGCGCGGGCAAGATGAAGACCGACAACATCTCCGCCGCCGACCGTCTCGTCCTGGCGGACATCGCGGGCCCCAGCGGACCGGCCGAGATGAACGAGCTGCTCACCGCCAACGACCTGGAGCGCTCGGGCAAGGCCATGGAGCGCATGAATGCCCAAGACCAGGCGAAGTTCGAGCGGATGCTCGCCGAATCCAAGAGCCCCCAGGAGCGCGCGTACCTGGTGAAGGCCCTGGCCGCCGGGCACGACCTGAACGAGGTCTCCGAGTTCCGGGACAAGATCCACGGCAAGGACCCTCAGTGGCTGCAGCGGCATTTGACGCCGGTGACCACGGCGGGCGACAGCATGAAAAACGAGGGCCTCAACCCTGACGGTTCGAGCAAGAACAAGGACGACCAGGCCTTCAACGGAGAGCGCTGGTCCCAGGACGGCAACACATGTGTGCCGTCCACCGTCGTCACCGGCCGTGCCATGGTCGACCCGGTGTACGCGCTCGAACTCACCGGCGGCCCGTCGGGCCAGGAGGACGACCCCGCCGCCTTCCGGGAACGCCTGGGGAACGAACAGCTGCGGGTGCACGAGGAGGGCGGCGGTGACAACAAGTACGACTTCCCGTTCGGCAGCACTCCGGACGGCATGGACAACGACGGCAAGACCACCATCTCCAACAAGGAGATCAGCCCGCACACCGGCAGCGAATACGAGTTCCAGGAAACCAGGAGCGCCGACGCCCGCCGCGATGTGCTGCCCGACATCGAGAAGGCCGTCGCGGAGGGCAAACCGGTCCCGATCGGCGTCGAAGGGACGGATGCCAACGGCAACCGTTCCGGCCACTCGATGATGATCGTCGGCCAGGAGGGCGGCATGCTGCAGATCTACAACCCCTGGGGCACGACGACCTGGGTCAGCGAGGACGACTTCGTCAAGGGACACATGGGCAAGGCATCCGACAAGGACCTGCCCAACGCCTACGCCGTCCACCTTCCGGCCGAGTGAGGAAATCCGTCATGCGCAATCGACTCGCAGCCGCCCTCGCCCTGCCGCTGTCCGCCCTGGCCCTGGCCGGCTGCGGGCTCTTCGGCCCCGCGACGTATGGACCCGAGGAAAGGTCCATAGAGGTTGACGCGGGCGACGAGTTCACCCTGTCCCTCCCGGCGAGTCCCTCGATGGGGCAGGACTGGTATCTGGTCAGCCCCCACCCCGACGCGGCTGTTGTTAAGCGCACGGGGCAGCACAAAGAGACGGAAGAGGGTGACCCTGACCTGGAAGGTGGCGGCAGCGGCGAGCGGTTCTTCGACTTCGAGGCGGTCAAGTCGGGCACGACGGAGATCAAGCTCATCCACTGCCCGTATTCCAGCAGCTGCTCCACCACCGAGGACAACCCCGAGCCGTCGCCGACGTCCTCCAGCGACATCCCCGTCCCCACCGCTACCGGGAAGCCGGGCACCAATCCCGAGTACTTCATCTACACGGTCACCGTCCGATGACCGGATCCGAGGCCCCCATGCCCTCCACACCCCGCCCCACCAAGACCGACGACGACTGCGCCCGCCTCGACACCACCATGATGCTGCGCTACGGCATCCCCGCCGAAGGCCCGCACCGCACCGCCCTGTTCGGTGACGGCGCCATCGGGGCCGCGGTCGTCCTCGACCGGCTCGGCGTCCTGCCGCGATCCGTGGCGTTCCTCGCCAAGGTCGTGCGCAGTGGCGGTGTGCGTTACGCGTCGCAGCTCCCCGAGCTGCTCCCGGACCAGGCCGCCACGGACACCGTCCGCGGCTGGCTGGAGGCGGCCGGGACCGTCGCCCGCCCGGTCGTCGGCGACGAAACCACCGCCCGCTGGCTGGAGTCCGTGGCCGAGCTGATCGGGCTTCGCCGCAACAGCCGCGCCAGGGGCCGCTGACCGGCGTTCAGCCCGCAGGCCGCAACTCCCGCGCCAGATACGGCGCCGTACGGCTGCCCGCCGCTCCCGCCACCTCGGCGGGCGGCCCCGCCGCGACGATCCTGCCGCCCTCGTCGCCGCCTCCGGGGCCGAGGTCGATCACCCAGTCGGCGCCTGCCACCACGGCCATGTCGTGCTCGACCACCACCACCGTATGGCCCTGGTCCACCAGGCCGTGCAACTGCCGCATCAGCACCTCGACATCGGCCGGATGCAGCCCGGTCGTCGGCTCGTCCAGTACGTACAGGGTGTGGCCGCGGCGCGTGCGCTGAAGCTCGCTCGCGAGCTTGATGCGCTGCGCCTCGCCGCCCGACAGCTCGGTCGCGGGCTGGCCCAGCCGCAGATAGCCGAGCCCGACGTCGAGCAGCGCCCGGAGGCTGCGTACGGCGGCGGGCGTGCCGGCGAAGAACTCCGCCGCAGCCTCGACGGTCAGATCGAGCACCTCGGCGATGCTCAGGCCCCGGAACGTGACTTCCAGCGTCTCCGGGTTGTAGCGCGCGCCGTGGCAGTCGGGGCACGGGGTGTAGGTACTCGGCAGAAAGAGCAGTTCCACCGAGACGAATCCCTCGCCCTGGCAGGTCTCGCACCGCCCGCCGGCCACGTTGAACGAGAACCGGCCTGCCTTGTACCCGCGCGCCCGCGCCTCGTCCGTGCCGGTGAAGAGCTTGCGTACGACGTCGAAGAGCCCGGTGTACGTCGCCAGATTGGAGCGGGGGGTACGCCCGATGGGGCGCTGGTCGACCTGGACCAGCCGGTCCACGGCTGCCAGCCCTTCGGCGGAGGCGACCGAGCCCGTCGGTGCGTGCGTCCCGTCCGCCAGGAGGCCCGCGAGCACCTGCCCGACCAGGGTGGACTTCCCCGAACCCGACACACCCGTCACCGCTGTGAACACGCCGAGCGGGAATTCGGCGTCCACGCCGCGCACATTGTGCCGCTCGACACCGTTCAGCCTCAGCAGGCCGGACGGCTTGCGGACCTCGCGCGGCGCAGTCGGCGCGTGGCCGAAGAGGAAGCGGCGGGTCGCCGATTCGGCGACCTCGGCCAGGCCTGCGGGCGGACCGCTGTGCAGCACCCTGCCGCCGTGCTCGCCCGCGTGCGGTCCGACATCGACGAGCCAGTCCGCGCTGCGCACCACATCCAGATGGTGCTCCACGACGAACACCGAATTGCCCGCCGCCTTCAGCCGGCCGAGTACGACCAGCAGCGCCTCGGTGTCGGCCGGGTGGAGACCCGCCGACGGCTCGTCCAGTACGTACACGACACCGAAGAGCCCCGAGCGAAGCTGCGTCGCCAGCCGCAGCCGCTGCAGCTCGCCGGAGGAGAGCGTCGGCGTCGAACGGTCGAGACTCAGATAGCCGAGCCCCAGCTCGGTGACCACCGCGATCCGCGCCAGCAGGTCACCCGTCAGGACACGCGTGGTCTCGTTCCCGTCCGTCGCGCAGCGGAGCATCCGCGCGAGCCGCGACAGCGGCAGCCCCGCCAGCTCGGCGATCGTACGGCCGCCGAACGTGACCGCGAGCGCCTCAGGGCGCAACCTGCTGCCGCCGCACACCGGGCACGGCTCGGCGGTCAGGAAGCGCTCGGCCCGCGCCCGCAGGGTCTGGCTCTTGGAGTCCGCGAAGGTGTGCATGACGTAGCGCCGGGCGCTCATGTACGTGCCCTGGTAAGGGCGTTGGATGCGCCCCGCGTCGCGCACCGGGTGCACGGTGACGACCGGCTGCTCGTCGGTGAACAGGATCCAGTCGCGGTCCCGCTGCTCCAGCTCCCGCCAGGGCCTGTCCACGTCGTACCCGAGCGCGTCCAGCACATCGCGCAGGTTCTTGCCCTGCCAGGCACCCGGCCACGCCTCGATCGCGCCCTCGCGGATGGAAAGCGAGGGGTCCGGCACGAGCAGTTCCTCGCTGGTGCGGTGGATCCGGCCGATGCCGTGGCATTCGGGGCAGGCGCCCGCCGCCGTGTTCGGCGAGAAGGCGTCCGAGTCGAGACGCGGGGCGCCGGGCGGATACGTGCCCGCGCGGGAGAAGAGCATGCGCAGGGAGTTGGAGAGGGTGGTGACCGTCCCGACCGAGGACCGTGAGGTCGGCGCCGACCTGCGCTGCTCCAGCGACACGGCGGGCGGCAGGCCGCTGATCTCGCCGACCTTGGGCGCGCCGACCTGGTGGATCAGGCGGCGGGCGTACGGCGCGACGGACTCGAAGTAGCGGCGCTGGGCCTCGGCGTAGATGGTCCCGAAGGCGAGCGAGGACTTGCCGGAACCCGAGACGCCGGTGAAGACGACGAGCGCGTCACGCGGGATGTCGACGTCGACGTGCCGCAGGTTGTGCTCTTCGGCGCCGCGCACCCGCACGTACGGGTCATGGGCGCTGGCACTGGGCATCGGGCGGGCTCCGTACGGTGGGGGTTGTTGCGACAAACGGTCCGATACTAGCGGGAAGAACCTCACCGCCCGGTTGGGCATCTCGTGCTTGACGAGGCGGAGCGGTCGGTGAATTGTTTCGCTGTCTACAACCGCCTTCATGGGTAACGTGATTCAAGAGGATGGGAGCAGGCGTACCGCTGGCCGCTCCGCCGCTGCGGCCGGGCCGTAACTGCTGCGTCACCGCACCAGTGGAGTCACTATGTTCAACCATCGAAGCGATAACGAACGCGGTTTGACTGCACCCCTGCCTGCTCCCCGCTTCATCGCTTGGTGGGTGTGGAGCCTGGCAGGACTTGCAGGACTGATTGTCGTGCTTTGGTGGGCAGGGCGCGGCCGTCCAGCCTGGGAGGGTGGAGGGCCTTTCGTATTCCTGGCGCAAGTCTGCGGTGGCCTCGGAGCAATGTTCCGAGCGGAGAAGGGAGTCCCGACAGGCGCACGACTCGCATTCTTCCTTGCTTTGCTGCAACTGCTCTATTTATTTTGGAGAGCGACTCGGGCGGCGCTGGCTTACAGGCCGGGTCCGGTAGACGTGCAGCCACTTGAGGACGCCACGCCACCGGGTACCGAGAAACCGTCTGACGCCGACCTCACAGCCAAACTTCGGCAGCGATTGTCGGAAAGCAGCATGTATCCACCGTCGACGCTGCCTGCGCAGGCCCCGGCCGAGAGCTTCCTGGAACTGCTCGGCGATATCCAGATTGATCCCAACAAGCTTGGGACAGCTCTGCCCAAAGTGCTCAGTCGCCTGCGCCCGAAATTGGCCTACCGAGTAAGCGGAATACTCCAGTGGCGGGAGGCTGAGCCGGATCAGTACGGCATGACGGTGACCGTGACATCGTTCCTGTTCGGCGGCTCACGTGCGATGTCCGTCTGGGGAACCGATTGGGACGACGTCATACGGAAAGCCGGTATCTGGGTCGTCAGCACCATGTTGCCGGTCACACGCCTGGGAAGGCTGCCACCCTGGCGTCATTGGTGGGGCCGCGAACTTAATGCCGATCTTTATCAGGCCTACCAGGAGGCAACCGAGGCAAACCATGCTGGACGACTCCCTGAAGCTCTGGAGAAGTACTTCATAGCGGTAGAGCTCGACCCGACAAACCCCTATCTCCGCGCCGAACTGGCCGAAACGCAAGAGAAGATGGGGCGGCACATCGACGCTCTCGATACGTACCAAAGAGCTCTTAGCCTCGACGGGGAGACCGCGGGAGACTATCAAAGGCGGCTGTGGCAAACTCGTTGGAACCCTCACTGGCGCCGACTCAGATATCTCCGACACCCTCGTAGATACCGCGATTTGCTCGGCCTTCGGTACAGGAACTCCATCATTCTCGGCACGCAGAGGGCGGCAGAGGAGTGGTACCGGCGCGCCGGGGCCAGTGACGATCGGACGCACGAAGGGCTGATACCAGTTCTTGTGGAGCGTTACTGGCCGGCTGTCACCGATCTTGACTACGCTGGACGGGTCATCTCCGAGAGCGAGAGAGAGGGAGCCAAGAGGTCACTGACGGAAATACTGCAGAAGAGCTCCAGCACCGCTCAGCACTCCTTCAGGAATGAAGAGAACGAGGTTCGGCTGGTATTCCAGAGAGCTTCCATGCAAGAGATGACTCGCCTCTCCGCTGATGACGCATGGGCCCGCTTCGTCATCTATTGGCCTACTTGGCTATGGAGTTGGGCGCGCACCTTCTGGCCCGCTGCTTATCTCCAAAGCGTGCATGGAGCGCAGCAGTCCATAAGCCGCCGCACATTTAGAATCAACCGAAGGGTATGGGCGCCCCTGCGTTTGGCGTGGGTCAGCTCGGAGTGCAGCCGGGGCAATCAGCAGATATGCGAACCACAGAGATGGAGGCGGCGCTACACCTGGCGCCCTGCCACGAAACTTTCCTGGGAAGGGCTGACGGTTCGGTGTCTCGACTCCAAACTCCGCATGGCGTGGACCTCATCGCGCCGCGACTGGCTCCCCCACTATAACGCCGCGTGCATCTACGCCATTGCAATGAACGCCCCATCCAGAGCGGAGAACTGCAAGGAAGAGCTGGCCGAGCGCGCCATTGCGCATCTCGAGAAAGCGGTACTCACTCCCAAATGGAGTTTCGCAGTGGTGGAGCGGACATGGATGGTGAAGGAAGATCCTGATCTGATCCCGCTTCGAGACAACCGGCCACTCTTCGACAGCTTTGTTCGGACCGCGTATCCCAGTGTGGAAGGATCCGTCCGGACGGATAGCGCAAATGACTTCGAGGAGCAGCCACTGAGGTACGACTATCGGCTTCTCGAAGAGACCGCCAAAGTGATGCAGCAGGTATGGCGTCAACGGAGCGGGGAGAGCGTTGATATTCATGTCGCGATTGAGTGGCTTCAAGTTGAGCGCGACATCTGGGAATCGATATACCAGATTGTTGACCCTGACCGCAGAGGCGAGTGGCGAGATCGTGTAGATCTCATACATCGAATCCAGGTCAATTGTCGTCCGGTTTCCTATTCGACCCCAGGTTTCCCGCCGCCTATGCTGCCGAACGATACAGTCTACGCAGACAGAGACCTGACCATTTCGCAGATAGATGGCCGGCTCAAGGCCTTGGACAGTGACGTCAGATCCAGCACTTCCCTTTCTCTTGACACCCCATACCCAAACAGTCTGGAGGGTCAGAGAATACTCAGAAATGCCGCTGTGGATGGTGTGGCGCGGCTGGATTTGATGGCGGTACGCAGGCTGTCCACAGGATACGCTGCCGCCTGGCAAACCCTCGGCGACTGGCTGGCATCCGAGGCGAGCGAACGGCTCTTCCGGCAGGCTTTGGGTAAGGTCCCTCAGCTGACGCGACGCTTTTTCTGGGAAGTGACCGATGGAAGAAAGGTGCAAGTTTAGGGGTTGCTCTTGTCGCAGCCGTCTTGTTCGGTCGGGCCGGCTTACGTATCCGTGAGGCCCACCAGGCGGGCCAGCCGCTGGTACGAGTCCAGCAGTGCCGCACGGTCGTACGTACTGGTCGCGACCAGGTACTCGTCGGCCCCGCTGCGGCCCAGCACCTTCTCCAGGGCGTCGGCGACCTCGTCCTCGGTGCCGTGGATGTGTCCGCGCCGGGCTTCGTCGAAGAGGTTCCGCTCACGGTCGCTCATCGGCCGGGCCAGGATCTCGTCGACGGGTGCGAGCGGCGGGAACGAACCGTGGGTGCGGGAGTACGCCGATGCCCAGGCCTCGGGCACCAGGAGCCGCCCGGCCTCCTCGGAGGTGCCCGCCACGGCGACCGTGCCGGACAGGACGACGTACGGCCGCTCACCCCAGGGGGAGGGGCGGAACGCCTCCCGGTAGCCGTCGACCGCCCGCAGCATCTCGTCCTCGCCGCGCGCCGCCGCGATCACCAGCGGTAGCCCGGCGGCCGCGGCGACCTGGGCCCCGGCGCCGGTGGCCAGTACGAAAGCGGGAGGTCGGAGCCCCTCCGCCGGGTGGGCGTGGACCTGCGGATGCGCGCTCTGGTCGCCGGTGAAATAGCCCAGCAGCTCGCCCAGCCGCGTGGCGAAGTCCCCGGCGTCCTTCTTGTTCCGGCCCAGGGCCCTGCGTATCCCGTCGGTGAACCCCACGGAGCGGCCGAGGCCCATGTCGATCCGGCCCGGGAAGAGCGACTCCAGCACCCCGAACTGCTCGGCGACGACCAGCGGCTGATGGTTCGGCAGCATCACCCCGCCCGTGCCCACCCGGATCGTGGACGTCGCGGCGGCGACGGCGGCGGCGAGCACGGTCGGCGCGGAACCGGCGACTCCGGGCACGCTGTGGTGCTCCGACACCCAGAAGCGGTGATACCCGAGCGCCTCGATCCGCCGTGCGAGGTCCACGGTGTCCCGCAGCGCCTGCGGGGCGTCGTGCGCCTCGCGCGTACGGGAACGGTCGAGTACGGAGAACCGGGTCTGCGCGATCACTGAGCTCACACCCACTTCAACACCTCACCCACGCGGGGATTCCCGGCCGGCGCCGACGAATCCGCCGGACACGTCCTAAGGTGCCGGAATGACTTCCGGTTCGACGCACAGCAGCAGGCCACTGGCCGTATTCGACCTCGACGGAACGCTCGCGGACACGGCGCACCGGCAGCGGTTCCTGGAGCGTACGCCGCGCGACTGGGACGCATTCTTCGGCGCGGCGCCCGACGATCCGCCGCTGCCCGAGGGGGTGCGGATGGTGCGGGAGAGCGAGGAGGAGTGCGAGATCGTCTACCTCACCGGCCGCCCCGAGCGGTGCCGCCGGGACACGGTGGAGTGGCTCGCCGCGCAGGGTCTTCCCGAGGGGCGGATCTGGATGCGCCGGGACAACGACCGGCGGCCCGCCCGCCACACCAAGCTGGAGATCCTGAAGCGGCTGGCGGCGCGGGGCCGGGAGGTCCGGATGCTCGTGGACGACGACGAACTGGTGTGCGTCGCGGCCGAGCAGGCGGGATTCACGGTCGTGCGCGCCCGGTGGGCCGCCACGTCGGCGGCGCTCAAGGACGCGCAGGAGCGCGAGGGCCGTACCTGACCTGATGGCGCGTGCGGTCAGGCGCCGGTGTCCTCAAGGCGGAAGCCGACCTTGAGGCCGACCTGGAAGTGCTCGATCCGGCCGTCGACGATGTGGCCGCGCACCTGGGTCATCTCGAACCAGTCGAGGCCGCGCAGGGTCTGGGAGGCGCGGTCGATGCCGTTGCGGATGGCCTGGTCGAGGCCCTCGGTCGAGGTGCCGACGATCTCGGTGACGCGGTACGTGTGGTCGGACATGCGGCGCTCCCTCTGCTCCTGCGACTGCTGCTGCGGCGCGCCGGGGTGCCCGCGGCGCGGTTTCTACCACCGTGCCCCACGGGTCGCCGGGGCGCACGTTCGGCTTCTGACCCCGTGCGTGTGCCCTGCGGGGCTTTCTCCAACCCCGCCCCTTCCCCGACCTGGGGCAGGCCCCAGGCCCCGGACGCCCTGCGGGCGTGTCCTCAAACGCCGGACGGGCTGGATTTGCTGTGCGCGGCTCATTCGAGCCGCGCACAGCAAATCCAGCCCGCGTCGGGCGGCCTTCGGGCCCGCCCGCTACACCGCCGCCGCCAGTGACAGGGCGAAACGCTCACCCTCGTCCGTCCACCACTCACGAAGGTTCAGCCCCGCCCCCGCGAGCTCGCGGCGTACCCCTTCGCGGCGGAACTTCGCCGAGACCTCCGTGCGGATCTCCTCACCCGCCTCGAACGACACCGCGATGTCCAGCTCCCGGATCTTCACCGTCAGCGCCGAACGTGCCCGCAGCCGCATCTCGATCCACTCGTGCCCGCGGTCCCACACCGCCACATGGTCGAAGTCGCCGGGATCGAAGTCCGCGCCCAGCTCGCGGTCGATGACGGACAGGACGTTCTTGTTGAACGCGGCGGTGATGCCCTGCGCGTCGTCGTACGCCGCGACCAGCGTCTCCTCGTCCTTCACCAGGTCCGTGCCGAGCAGCAGCGCGTCACCGGGTGCCAGCAGCGACCGTACGGACTTCAAAAACACCGCGCGCTCGTCGGGCAGCAGGTTCCCGATCGTGCCGCCCAGGAAGGCGACGAGGCGTGGCCCCGGCGTTCCGGGCAGGGCGAGCCCGCGCGTGAAGTCCGCGATCAGCGCGTGTACGGACAGGGCGGGCCGCTCGTCGAGGAGCGACGACGCGGCCGCGGTCAGCGCACTCTCGCTCACGTCCACCGGGACATAGCTGTCGAGCTCGGGCGCCAGCGCGTCCAGCAGATGGCGGGTCTTCTCCGAGGAGCCCGAGCCGAGCTCCACCAGCGTGCGCGCCCGCGTCGCGGCCGCGATCTCCGGCGCGCGGGCGATCAGGATCTCCCGCTCCGCCCGGGTGGGGTAGTACTCGGGCAGGCGGGTGATCTCCTCGAACAGCTCGCTGCCACGCGCGTCGTAGAACCACTTCGGCGGCAGCACCTTCGGCGTGCGGGTCAGTCCGTGCAGTACGTCGGTACGCAGATCGGCGTCCGTCGCGTCCTCGGGCAGGGTGCGGGTCAGCAGGAACGGGCTCACGCAGTGGGCTCCTTGAGCGGGGTCAGCAGGACATCGGTGCGGGTGGCGGCGAGCAGGGTGTGGTCCGGGACCTCACGCCAGTGCGGATCGTCGTCGTACGGCTCGGAGGCGACGATCGTGCGACGGCCCGGCTCGGCGTGGTACCAGAGGGTGTCGCCCCAGGCGGTCGCGGCGATGGTCTCGCCGTCCGTGAGCAGTAAGTTCAGCCGGGAACCCGGCGCGGCCTCGGCCAGCTCCAGGACCGTGTCGGCCAGCGCCTGCCCCAGCTCGTCGCCGTCGCGCAGCCGGTGCAGTACGAGCGCCCAGACCAGCGCCGAGTCGCACCGCGCCTCCAGGGCGAGCAGTTCCGCTGCCGGCAGCGCGCCGGCGAGCAGCGCGGCCGACCGGGGCCAGCCCCTGAGTGCGCCGTTGTGGCTGAACAGCCAGGGTCCGGCGGCGAACGGCGCCGCCGCCGCCTCCCCGTCCGCGCCCGCCTCCGTGGCGTCACGGACCGCCGCGAGCACGGCCCCGGAGCGTACGACACGGGCCAGGTCGGCGAAGGAGGCGTCGGCCCACATCGGGCCCGCGCGCCGGTAGCGGGCCGGAACCGGGTCGCCCTCGGCGTACCAGCCGACGCCGAATCCGTCCGCGTTGACGGTCCCGTACCGCTGGAGGCGCGGCGCCCATGCCTGGCGGTACAAGGCGTGAGCGGGTTTTATTAGGAGGTCACCGAGGGGCACCGGCGGTCCCAGGCAGGCGAAGTGCCGGCACATCAGGAGACCACCGCGCCCGTGGGTACGTCCCGGACGTCCGGGGCGTCCCTTGCCGTGCGGAACCCCGCGAAGATCTGGCGGCGTACCGGCAGGTCCCAGTTGCGGAACGTGCCACGGCAGGCCACCGCGTCGACGGCGAACGAACCGCCCCGCAGCACCTTGTGCGCGCTGCCGAAGAAGACCTCGGAGTACTCGCGGTACGGGAAGGCGGCGAAGCCCGGATAGGGCAGGAAGTCGCTCGCTGTCCACTCCCACACGTCGCCGATCAGCTGCCGTACGCCGAGCGGGGACTGTCCGGGGGCGTACGCCCCCACCGGAGCCGGCCGCAGATGCCGCTGGCCGAGGTTCGCCCGCTCCGGGGTGGGGTCGCAGTCGCCCCACGGGTAGCGCAGGGAGCGGCCCGACGCCGGGTCGTGCCGGGCCGCCTTCTCCCACTCGGCCTCCGTGGGCAGCCGCCGGCCCGCCCACCGCGCGTAGGCGTCCGCCTCGTACCAGCTGACGTGCAGCACCGGCTCGTCCTCCGGTACGGGCTCCACCACCCCGAAGTGCCTCCGCAGCCACTGGCCGCCCTCGCGGTGCCAGAACAGCGGGGCACCGAGGCCGTGCTTGCGTATCTGCGCCCAGCCCTCGGCAGCCCACCAGCGCTCGTCGGTGTAGCCGCCGTCCTCCATGAAGCGGAGGTACGCGCCGTTGCTCACCGGCACCGTGTCGATGAAGAAGGCCGGGACGAAACGGTGATGTGCGGGCCGTTCGTTGTCGAGCGCCCACGGCTCGGTGGACGTACCCATGGTGAACGGGCCGCCGGGGACCATGACTTCGGGTGCCAGGTCCGCCGTCGTGGCGTACGTGGGGCGCGGCGGCGGGGGAGCGGTGAGCGCGACGGGCCCACGCCGCAGCTGATGGGTGATCAGCATCGTTTCGTCGTGCTGCTGTTCGTGCTGGGCGACCATGCCGAACGCGAAGGCCGCGTCCAGCAGCGGGGTCCCGCGCAGCGGACTGCGTTCCAGTACGTCGAGGGCCCGGCCCCGTACGTCGGCGGCGTACCCGCGGGCCTCGCCGGGGGAGAGCAGCGGGAGCGACGGGCGCTCGGCGCGCGGGTGCTCGAAGGCGTCGTACACCGAGTCGATCTCGGGGCGCATGGCGTCACGCCCCGCGACCGCCCGCAGCAGCCACAGCTCCTCCTGGTTACCGATGTGGGCCAGATCCCAGACCAACGGAGACATCAAGGGGGAGTGCTGTGCCGTCAGTTCACCGTCGTCCACGCAGTCCGTCAGCGCGGTGGTGCGCTCGCGCGCCCTCAGCAGCGCCTCGGCGGCGAGGGCGCGGAGCGATTCGGGGTCGGTGGCGGGATCGGCGGGGCCGTTGAGACCGGCAGAGCCGGTGGGGGCGCTCATATGCGGATGTCCTTCCCGTGAGCGGGGTCGAGCAGATCGTCGGCGGGGCATCGCCCGTGCACGACGTACCGCTCGGTGAACGCGGCGACGGCGCACTGCACCGCTGTCGAGGCGCCGAGGCGGGGCAGCGCGTCGAGCGCCGCGTCGAAGCAGGTCTCGGCGGCCGATCGCAGCTCGGCGTCGGCCAGCCCGTACCGTGCGGCGTTGATCCACAGCGGATTGCGCGGCGCGGGCAGCAGGCCCGCCGTCTCGGCGAGGGGCCTGACGGTCCGGTACGCGATCTCCGCGGCCGCCGGGTCGTCGAAGAGCGCGGTGGTCACGGCGAGCGGAACGATCCAGCCGTGGTCGCCCGGCTGGGCGTCGATCATGCGCAGTTCGAGGTGACCGCGCGGCCGTACCGGTGGAAAGAGCGTGGTCAGGTGGTAGTCGAGGTCGCTGCGGGTCGGCGGCCGCGGGGCTCCGGAGCGTATCCAGGAACGGAACGACAGCCCCTCCGGTACGTCCCAGGGCGCGTCGGTCCCCCCTCTGACGCACATCACGGGAGCGTCCAGCACCCGCTCCGTCCACGCACCGCGCGGCTCGGCGTCGAGGGGCGGGGCGAAGGAGCGGCCGGGCTCGATCTCCGTCCACAGGGCCTGGCGCGTGGACCGCCAGCCGGTACGACGCCGTTGCTGGAAGGGGGAGTTGGCGAACGCGGCCGACAGTACGGCGCCGAGCAGATGGGCGAGCAGCCAGCGCCGCCCGTAACCGAGCGGGCCCGGCTCCTCGTGGCCGGCGTCCAGACAGACCTGGACGGACGCCGACGAGCACATCATGGCCCGGCCTGCCGGACCGGCCCGGTCGAGATACGCCTCCATCGCGTCGTAACGGGGCTCGCGCAGGAGGCGCTTCGGAGGGTGCCAGGGGTCCGTGCCGATGCCGGTGAGGCCGAGGTCCCGGGAGCGCAGAACGGCGCGTACGGCGTCCAGGTCCGCGGATACGGAGTCGACGCACTCCGTCAGGGACGGGGCCGGGAGGGAGCTGAGTTCGAGCTGGCCGCCTGGCTCGACGGTGAGGGCCGAGAGCAGGGGCAGGGCCCGCAGAGCGGCCATGGCGGCTTCGAGGCGGGCGGGTTCGACGGGGAGTTCGGGGAGGTGGAGCTCGTGGACGAACCATTCGAGTTCGACGCCGATGGTGCTCGGTGGACCTGTCTTGAAACAGATGCCGCGCAGTAATGCTTCGGCGCCGGCCTCGGTGACCGGCGCGCCTTCTTGCACGAAGTCCCCTGTGGGCATGGGCTGTTCCTCCTTCACGGTGGTCGGTGATCCGGTTGTAGGTGATCCGGTCGTCGGGATCGTGCCTGAGCCCGCCCCGGAGACCGGGACGGGCACCGCACTCCAGCTAAGCCACTGACTTGGAATCGCACAAGGGTGTCCTGGCGGCGCGGAAACTCCGTTGCGCCGGCGCACGGCGGTCGCCGACGATCTGACGTGTGAGCGCACGACTGCGGGGAATCGCGAAAGAGACCGAAGAGATCGTCCGGACGGGCAGGTACGCCGCACCGGACGGCCGCGGCGTGCCGATCGGCGAGGAACTGGCAGCCGCACTGGCGGGAACCAGGCTGTACGGCCCCGACCCGGTCGCCGTCACGCCGGACACGGACCGTACGACAGCCTTCGAGGTCACGGACGAGAGCAGCCTGGCGGCCGCCCGCAGGCTGACCGGCGCGGGAACCGGCCCGGTCGCCGTGCTGAACTTCGCCTCCGCGCGCAACCCGGGCGGCGGCTACCTGAACGGCGCCCAGGCACAGGAGGAGGCGCTGTGCCGAGGCTCCGCGCTGTACGCGACCCTGCTGCGCGCCCCCGAGTTCTACGCCCACCACCGTGCCGACCGGAGTCCGTTCTACACCGACCGGGTCATCCACTCGCCCGGCGTCCCGGTGTTCCGCGACGACCGCGGCGCGCTGCTCGCCGCGCCGTACACCGTGGGGTTCCTGACCTCGCCCGCGCCGAACGCGGGAGTGATCCGCAGCCGCGAGCCCGAGGAGGCGCACCGGATCCCGGCGGCGCTGGGGTCCCGCGCCGGGCGGGTCCTGGAGACGGCCGCCGCCTGCGGTTACCGGAGGCTGGTGCTGGGCGCCTGGGGCTGCGGTGTGTTCATGAACGATCCCGCCGCGGTGGCGGGCGCGTTCCACGCGCACCTCACCGGAGAGGGGCGCTTCTCGGGTCACTTCGACGAGGTGGTCTTCGGCGTGCTGGACCGCACGCGCGCGGCATCCGTCCTTGGCGCCTTCCGCGCGGTGTTCGCCGCGCAGACCAAGTCAACGGCGAAGGCCGATTCCGGCGCCGCGGCTCAGGTCCAGCCGTAGCGCACGCGCAGGCGCTGCACGACCCGGTCGAAGCGCGGCCGGTCCAGGGCACACGCCTCCCGCCGCATGCCGTTCTCGTGCACCCGCAGTACCCGGTCGAGGTCGACCCACGACTCGCGCCGCTCCGCGTCCCACGGTCCGCAGCCGATCGCCGCCCACTCGCGGTCGCGGTCGTGCCGCTTGCTGGACAGCCGTACGGCGAGCAGCGTGCCGGCCGCCTCGCGGGCCACTACGAGCACCGGCCGGTCCTTGCCCCGGCCGTCGTTCTCCTCGAACGGCACCCAGGTCCAGACGATCTCGCCCGGGTCGGGGTCGCCGTCGCGGTCCGGCGCGTACGAGGTCCGTACCGGACCGATCACACGAGGGTCGGCCTCGGTGGTCGCGGCGGGGCCGCGCCGGCCGGGCAGTTCGGCGATGTCGTCGGAAGATGATGTCACCCGGGTGAGGTCAGGGCCTGGACGGCCCAGTCCGCAGGGCGGGCCCGGCGGCCGGGCCACAGGCTCGCACCATGGCCACACGAACCCTGAGCGTCCTCGTCGCAGCGGGACTCATGAGCACGGCGGCGCTGTTTCCGGCGCCCGCCGGCCCGGACGCCGAGCCCCTTCGCACCGCCACGCCCCGTACCGTCTCCGCCTGGCTGCCCTACTGGGACCAGGACGGGGCATACCGCGACGCCCTGAGCCCGCTCCTCAAACGCCGGAGGGGCTGAAAGTTGCCGCTGCGCGGCAACCATCCAGCCCGTCCGGCGTTTGAGGACACGCCCGTAGGGCGTCCGGGGGTCTGGGGGCTTGCCCCCAGTTCGGGAAGGGGCGGGGTGGGGAAAAGCCCCGCAGGGCCACGGCCGCCCGCTCCCCACCCACCCCCGTCACAGCGACCGCGGCCGGCCCGCCGTGCCCAGTGCCCGCAGGTCCGCCTCAATCAGCGTCGCCGCCTCCCGCAGTGCCGGCAGCAACGCCTCCCGCATCTCGTCCGGCGCACCGTCCCCCGCGTGCCGGGCCACATTCACCGCCGCCACCACACGGCCGTACCCGTCCCGCACCGGCACGGCCAGCGAGCGCAGGCCCTCCTCCAGCTCCTCGTCCACCAGGGCGTAGCCATCCGCCGCGGCCCGCTCGACGATCCGGGCCAGCTCGACCGGCGAGGTCACGGTACGGCGGGTCAGCGCAGGCAACGCCTCCGGCAGCGGCGGCCGTTCGTCCCGCGTCAGGCCCGCGAGCAGCACCCGGCCCATCGACGTGGCGTACGCCGGAAAGCGCGTACCCACCGTGATGTTGACGCTCATGATGCGCACCGTGGGGACGCGCGCCACGTACCGGATGTCGGCGCCGTCGAGCACCGCCAGCGACGCCGACTCGTGCACGCGCCGTACCAGAGCCACCAGATGCGGCTGAGCGATCTCCGCGAGCCCCAGCTCGGACAGCCGCGCACAGCCCAGTTCGAGCACGCGCGGCAGCAGCCGCCACCGGCGCCCGTCCGAGGCGACGTACCCCAGCTCCTCCAGCGTGAGCAGCGAGCGCCGTGCCGTCGCCCTGGCCAGCCCGGTCGCCTCGGCGACCGCCGTGAGCGCCATCCCGTCGCCCCGGTCGGCGCCGAGCGAGCCGAGGACGGCCAGTCCGCGCGCCAGGGACTGCAGAAAGCCGGGCCCCAGCTCACGCTTGGCCTCCAGCGAGGTGTCCCGTACGGGCGCGGCCTCCGGCGCGGGGCGTGGCGCCGCCAGCGCCGCCTCCAACTCGCCCTGTACGGCGAGCAGCCGGGGCAGTACGGTCTCCCGCAGCGACTCCAGGGTGTGCCTGCTGGTGTGGCTGACCACGCTCACCGCGCACACCGTCCGGCCCGCCCCGTCGCGTACGGGCACGGCGACCGCCACAAGGCCCGGCTCGATCAGCTGGTCGTCGCCCGCCCAGCCGTCCACGCCCGCCCGGGCCACCCGCTGCTCGAAGGCGTCCGCGTCGAGCGGGCGCCTCAGCGGCGGCACCGCCGCGAACCCCGCGGCCGGCGGATCCGCGTCGCGCCGTCCACGCCACGCCTGCCACCCGTCCGCGTCCCACTCCGCCGCGAACAGCGCCCCGGGCGCGCACCGCTCCGCGGGCAGCAGGTCGCCGATCCGGAAGGCCAGTGACATGGTCCGCTGCCGCGTCGTCTGGAGCACGAACCGCACCCCCGCGACCCCGTCGTCCGGCACCGCCACCGACACGGACTCGTCGAACTCGTCCGCGAGCCGTTCGGCCGCCGGCCCGAGCGCCGCCGGAATCCCGCACGCCGTGAGGTACGCGCCGGGCAGTTCCATCAGCCGGGGAGCGAGCGCGACCTCGCGCCCGTCGCTGCGCGCGAGGCCGAGCCGGTCGAGCGTGGACACCACCCGGTCGACCGTGGAGCGGGCCAGGCCCGTCGACCGTACGAGATCACTGTTGCGCATCCGGTCGTCGGCGCCGGGCGCGGACAGGGCGCGCAGCACGGTGAGCCCGCGCTCCAGGGGCCCGACAGATTCGGCGCTGGACATGGGATTCCTCCTGGCAGGCCGTTGACACCGGCCGGCGCTCGGCAGAGACTCAGGGTGAGTCAGATATGAACGATAGTTCATTCTGCGAACAACGACCAGCCATCAGCAAGCGGCGACCCAGAACCTCCGCGCACGCTACGACTCCGGGAGAGACCCGATGAGCATCCGCGACGTCTACATCGTCGACGCCGTCCGCACCCCGATCGGCAAGTTCGGAGGTGCCCTCTCCTCCGTACGCCCGGACGACCTCGCCGCCCACGTCGTCAAGTCGCTCGTCGCCCGCGCCCCCGGCCTCGACCCGGCCAGGATCGACGACGTCTACTTCGGCGACGCCAACGGCGCCGGCGAGGACAACAGGGACGTCGCCCGCATGGCCGTGCTGCTCGCCGGGCTCCCGGTCTCCGTCCCCGGCGTCACCGTCAACCGCTTGTGCGGTTCAGGCCTGGAGGCCGTCATTCAGGCGGCCCGCGCCGTCGCCGTCGGGGACGCCTCCGTCGCCATCGCCGGCGGCGTGGAATCCATGTCCCGGGCCCCCTGGGTGCTCCAGAAGCCCGAGCGCGCCTTCCCCGCCGGGCACCAGGAGCTGCACTCGACCACGCTCGGCTGGCGCATGACCAACCCGCGGATGCCCGACGAGTGGACCGTACCGCTCGGCGAGGGCGCGGAGCTCATCGCGGACAAGCACGGCATCACCCGTGAGCAGCAGGACGCCTTCGCGCTCGCCAGCCACCAGAAGGCGGCGAAGGCGTGGTCGGACGGTCTGTACGACGGCGAGGTCGTCCCGTACGACGGTGTGGATCTCACGCGTGACGAGTGCATCCGCGAGGGTTCGACCATGGCGGCCCTTGCCAAGCTGAAGCCCGTCTTCCGCAAGGACGGCAGCGTCACGGCGGGCAACGCCTCACCGCTCAACGACGGCGCCGCCGCACTCCTGATCGTCGACGAGGAGGGCCTGCGCGCCACCGGCCGCGAACCGCTCGCCCGTATCCGCACCTCCGCCGTCACCGGCATCGAACCGCAGCTCTTCGGCCTCGGCCCGGTCGAGGCGGTCCAGCGTGCGCTGGCCAAGGCCGGCCGGTCCTTCGCCGACCTCACCGCCTTCGAGCTGAACGAGGCGTTCGCCGCCCAGTCGCTCGGCTGCCTCGCCGAATGGCCGGACCTCGACCCCGCCGTCGTCAACCCGCGCGGCGGCGCCATCGCCATCGGCCACCCGCTCGGTGCGTCCGGCGCCCGCCTCGCCGGATCCGTCGCCCACCAGCTCGCCGCCGCCGGCTCGGGCACGGGCCTCGCCGCGCTGTGCATCGGTGTCGGCCAGGGCCTCGCACTCGTACTGGAGCGCTGACCGGATGCGCACCACTGTGGGGATCATCGGAGCGGGCCCCGCCGGCCTCCTCCTCGCCCGGCTGCTGCACAACGCCGGCATCGACTGCGTCGTCCTGGAGCACAGGACCCGCGCGTACGTCGAACAGCGCCAGCGCGCCGGAATCCTCGAACAGGGGACGGCCGACGCGCTGCGCGCCTGCGGCGCCGGCGACCGCATGGACGCCGAAGGGCTCGTGCACCACGGCATCGAGCTGCGCTTCGACCGGCGGAGCCACCGCATCGGCTTCCCCGAGCTGGCCGACGGCCGGTCGGTGACGGTGTACGCCCAGACCGAGGTCGTCAAGGACCTCGTCGCACTCCAGCTTGCCGAAGGCCCGCCCCTCCTCTTCGAGGCCCGGGCGCTCGCCGTCGAGAAGCCGGAGTCCGACCACCCTGTCGTCCGCTTCACCCACGAAGGCCGCGAGCAGACCCTCGACTGCGACTACGTCGTCGGCTGCGACGGC
The DNA here is from genome assembly GCF_018614005.1 of Streptomyces sp. ISL-99. Taxonomy (NCBI): domain Bacteria; kingdom Bacillati; phylum Actinomycetota; class Actinomycetes; order Kitasatosporales; family Streptomycetaceae; genus Streptomyces; species Streptomyces sp. ISL-99. Next base: position 62,974 of record NZ_JAGGPC010000011.1, on the reverse strand, counting down.
TTCCACGGCATCGCGCGCGCCGCGGTCCCGGACGAGGTGCGGCGTACCTATGAGCGCACGTACCCCTACTCCTGGCTGGGCATCCTCGCCGATGTCCCGCCGTCCTGCGACGAGTTGATCTACGCGCGCGGCGAGGACGGCTTCGCGCTGCACAGCATGCGCTCGCCCACCGTCTCGCGCCTCTACCTCCAGGTGCCCAACGGCACCGACCCCGCCGACTGGTCCGACGACCGGATCTGGGACGAACTCGACCGGCGCTTCGCCGTGGACGGCGACTGGAGGCTGGCGCGCGGTCCGGTCACCTCGAAGTCGGTTACGCCGATGCGCAGTTACGTCACCGAGCCGATGCGCTACGGTCGCGTCTTCCTGGCCGGGGACGCGGCGCACATCGTGCCGCCCACCGGGGCCAAGGGGCTCAACCTGGCGGTGTCGGACGTACGCATCCTGGCCCGCGCCTTCGAGCACCACCACCGCACCGGATCCGACGAACTCCTCGACTCCTATTCGGACTTGTGTCTGCGGCGGGTGTGGCAAGCCACCCGTTTCTCGTACGACATGACTACGATGTTGCACAGTCAATCAAGCGAGAGCGCGTTCGACAGTCGAGTGCATCTCGCAAGGCTGCACCGCCTCGCTGCCTCCCGGCCCGCCGCCGCGGAACTGGCCGCGAACTACACGGGACTTCCTCTCTGACTGGAGCATCCGCATGCCCCTGCTCGACCCCAGGACCTGGCAGCCCGTCCGGCTCACGGGCGGTGAGTCGGACGTCGTCGAGCCGGCGACGGGCGAAACGCTCGGCCGCGTCACGCTCGCCACCGCGGACGATGTCGGCACGGCCGCGCGGACTGCCGGGGCCGTGCAGACGGCATGGGCCCGCACGCCCCACTTCGTGCGGGCCGCCGTGCTCCGCCGCGCCGGTGACCTGTTCGCCACGCACGCCGACGAGCTGCGGGAATGGCTCGTACGGGAATCAGGGTCCATACCCGGCAAGGCCGACTTCGAGCTGCACGTCGCCGCCCAGGAGTGCTACGAGGCCGCCGCGCTCGCTTCCCGCCCCGCGGGACAGGTGCTGCCGAGCGAAGCGCCACGGCTTTCGTACACGCGGCGGGTGCCGGCCGGGGTGGTCGGCGTCATCGCACCGTTCAACGCCCCGCTGATCCTGTCCATACGCTCGGTCGCCCCCGCGCTCGCGCTCGGCAACGGCGTCCTGCTGAAGCCCGACCCCCGTACCGCGGTCTGCGGCGGCCTCGCACTGGCCGCCGTATTCGCCGAGGCCGGGCTGCCGGAGGGGCTGCTGCACGTCCTGCCGGGCGGCGCGGAAGCCGGGCAGGCGCTCGTCGCCGACCCGGCCGTCCCGGTCGTCTCCTTCACGGGGTCCACGGCGGCCGGCCGCGCGGTGGGCGAGGCCGCGGGGCGCGCGCTGAAGCGCGCCCACCTCGAACTGGGCGGCAACTCCGCCCTCGTCGTGCTGGAGGACGCCGACCTCGAAGGCGCCGTCGCCCAGGCGTCCTGGGGATCCTTCTTCCACCAGGGCCAGATCTGCATGACCACGGGCCGTCACCTCGTGCACGCCTCGCTCTACGACGAGTACGTCGAACGGCTCGCCGCCAAGGCCGAATCCCTGGCCGTCGGCGACCCGCACCGCGAGCAGGTGCAGCTCGGCCCGATCATCGACGACTCCCAACTGACCAAAATCCACGGTCTCGTGGAGGCCAGCACGGCGAGCGGCGCGAAGCTCGCGGCGGGCGGCACGCACCGCGACCTCTTCTACCGGCCGACCGTGCTCGCGGGCGTCGACGACGACACTCCGGCGTACGCCGAGGAGGTGTTCGGGCCTGTCGCGCCGGTCCGTTCCTTCACCACCCTGGAGGAGGCCGCGGCCCTGGCCTCGGCGAGCCCGTACGGTCTCTCCCTGGGCATCGTCACCCGCGACACCGCACTCGGAGTGGAGCTCGCGGACCGTATCCCCACCGGTATCGTCCACATCAACGACCAGACGGTGAACGACGAGGCGGTCGCGCCCTTCGGCGGAGTCGCGGCCTCCGGCACGGGTGCGCGCTTCGGCGGCGAGGCGAACCTGGAGGCCTTCACCGAAACGCGCTGGACGACGGTACGCCGCGAACCGGCGGGCCACCCCTTCTAGAAAGCACCCTTCCGGAAAGACGCCGCGAGTACGCGAAAGGGCCCGGCCGCACCGCACACGGCCGCCGGGCCCTCGTTCCCCGCTCTGCCTGCTGCTCCGCCTAGCCCGCTTCCCGCGCGTCCTGTGTGCCCTGAGCGGCCTTCGCCTCCTCGACGGACCTGCGGACCTCGTCCATGTCGAGCTTGCGGGCCTGCCCGATGACATCCTCCAGCGCTGCCTCGGGCAGCGCGCCGGGCTGGGCGAACACTGCCACGTTCTCGCGAACGATCATCAGCGTCGGAATCGAGCGGATCTCGAAGGCGGCGGCCAGCTCCTGCTGAGCCTCGGTGTCGACCTTGGCGAAGACCAGGTCGTCGTGACGTTCGGACGCGCTCTCGAAGACGGGTGCGAACTGCCGGCAGGGACCGCACCAGGAAGCCCAAAAATCAATCAGGATGAAGTCGTTGTCGGACACGACCTGATCGAAATTTTCCTTGGTGAGCTCGACGGTGGACATGGTGTGCTCCTCTTCCTGGCATAACGGGCGAAGCCGTCCCGCACAACGGCATGCGGGCTCGCGATATTCCGCCTGCCCGGCTGGCCACGGCGCACACCCCCGACGAGACTGCCCGTATGACGGATGCAGTGGACACGGCGGACGCGGCTGACGCGGCGTACGCCGCGGCGGAGTACGACGTTGTAGTGGTCGGGGCCGGGCCGGTCGGCGAGAACGTGGCGGACCGTGCCCGCGCGGCCGGACTGACCACGGCGGTGGTGGAGAACGAACTGATCGGCGGCGAGTGTTCCTACTGGGCCTGCATGCCGAGCAAGGCGCTGCTGCGCCCGGTGACAGCCCGCGCCGACGCGCGCCGCGTGCCGGGACTGCGCCAGTCGGTGCGGGGCCCGCTGGACGTGGCCGAGGTGTTCGCGCACCGCGACTACTACGCGTCGAACTGGAAGGACGACGGCCAGGTGAGCTGGCTGGAGTCCATCGGAGTGGACATCCACCGGGGCAGGGGCCGGCTCGCGGGCCCCAGAACGGTCGTCGTCCAGGCCCCGTCGGGCGAGCGGTACACCCTCACGGCGCGGCACGCGGTGGCGGTGTGCACCGGCAGCCGCGCCGTCGTGCCCGATCTGCCGGGGGCGGCCGGGGCGAACCCCTGGACCAGCCGTGAGGCGACCAGCTCCGGAAAGGTACCCGACCGGCTCGTGGTCGTCGGCGGGGGAGTGGTCGCCGTGGAGATGGCCACGGCCTGGCAGGCACTCGGCTCCCGGGTCACCGTGCTCGTACGCGGAAAGGGCCTGCTGGCGAAGATGGAGCCCTTCGCGGGCGAGCTGGTCGCCGAAGCCCTCACGGAGGCCGGTGCCACCGTACGCACCGGAACCTCCGTCGCCGCTGTGGAGCGACGCGAGGGCGGCAGCGGCCCGGTCACGGTCGTCCTCGACGGCGGGGAGCGCATCGAGGCCGACGAGATCCTCTTCGCCACCGGCCGCGCCCCGCGCACCGACGACATCGGCCTCGACACGGTCGGCCTGAAGCCCGGCTCCTGGCTGAAGGTCGACGAAACCTGCCGCGTCGAGGGCAACGACTGGCTGTACGCCGTGGGCGACGTCAACCACCGGGCGCTGATGACCCACGAGGGCAAGTACCAGGCACGCGTCGCGGGAGCCGCCATCGCCGCAAGGGCCAAGGGCGAGCCCCTGGACACCGCCCGCTGGGGCGCCCACTCCGCCACCGCCGACCACGCCGCCGTACCCCAGGTGGTCTTCACCGACCCCGAGGCGGCGGCGGTCGGCCTCACCCTCGCACAGGCCGAGGCGGCGGGGAACCGGGTGCGGGCGGTCGACTACGACATGGCGTCGGTCTCGGGTTCCGGCCTGTACGCCGACGGCTACCGGGGCCGCGCCCGCATGGTCGTGGACCTGGACCGCGAAACCGTACTCGGCGCCACCTTCGTGGGCCCGGGCGTCGCCGAACTGCTGCACTCGGCGACGGTGGCGGTGGCGGGCGAGGTCCCGATCCCCCGCCTGTGGCACGCGGTCCCGGCGTACCCGACGATCAGCGAGGTGTGGCTGCGGCTCCTGGAGACGTACCGCGGCTGAGTGCGCGGTCCGACAGAGCGGCGGCGGGGACGACGTGACCGTCTGATTTTCGCGGGGCCGCCCGGCGAGTCGGGCGGAGTTCCACCGACACGGAAAACAGGACGATTGGGAACCCGGGTCGGGATGGCAAGGTGCAGGAGCCGCAGTTGCGACATGACTGCGGCCGGTGCGGCGATGGTCGGGCCGTGGCACGGAACAAAGGAACGAACTGATGGCATCAACAGGCACTGTGAAGTGGTTCAACGCGGACAAGGGCTTCGGGTTCATCGAGCAGGACGGGGGCGGCCCTGACGTGTTCGTCCACTTCTCCGCCATCCAGTCCACGGGCTTCAAGGAGCTCCAGGAGGGCGACAAGGTGGAATTCGAGGTCACCCAGGGACCCAAGGGGCCGCAGGCGGAGAACGTCACCGTCAGGTAGCGCGCCCTCGGGGTGCCCGGTCCCGCGGAACGACCGCCGGGACCGGGCACCCCGTTCTCCGTGCGGCGGGTCGCAGCCGACGCCGTGCCCGGGCGCCCGGCCCACGGCGGTCCCACGTTTCGGGAGTCAGGCCGAGTCAGGCCTGCGGCGCGGGCTTGAGGACGGCGAAGGTCGCGCCGAAGGAGTCCGCGAGCCAGGCGATCCTGCCGACGTCGGGGACGTCCGCGGCGGGCATGACGACCGATCCGCCGTTCCCCTGCGCCTTGGCGGCGATCTCGTCCGCGTCCCGCACCGCGAAGTAGGGAATCCAGCGTGACTTCTCCGAGGCGCTCCGGAGCGGGGTGACACCGCCGAACGAGGCGTCCTGCTGGTCGCCTTCGGCGGTGGAAAGCACCGTGTACGTCATGCCCGGCGTCTCCATCTCCTGTGACCGCCACCCGAACAGCGAGCCGTAGAAGCGCAGGGCGGCCACCGGATCGCCGATGTGCAGCTCGGCCCAGCACAGGGAGTTGTCGTCGGAGGTCATCTCCAGCCCCTTGACGGCGGTCGGCTGCCATACGGCGAACTCCGCGCTGCCCGGGTCGGTGAGGCAGGCCATCCGGCCGGCGTTCATGACATCGAACGCCTCGACGCGGACGGCGCCGCCGTTCTGTTCGGTCGCCTTCACCGTGGCATCCGCGTCGGGCGTCTGGAAGTACACCGTCCAGGCGGAACTGGCCCCCTCCTCGGTGAGCGGCCCGAGGGCGGCGACCGTCTTGCCGTCCCGCTGGAAGAAGCCGTACCCGCCCGCCTCGGGGCCTGCCGACAGGAAGTCCCACCCGAAGACACTGCCGTAGAACGCGGCGGCGGCCGCTGTGTCGGGGCTGCCGAGGTCCAGCCAGTTGGGGGACCCGGTGACGAAGTCGGTGCTGAGCATGGTGGTACGCCCTGCCTCTCTGGAGGTTTCCCGCGGGGGTGGCCGACGGAGCACCTGCCACCCTTGCCGATCGCCTCCGTGCGGGCGTCAGCCATCGCAGCGCAAGGGGCCCGGTTTCATCCTCATGGAGCAGGAGCACGGACCGGCGCAGGCGGCTGCCCCTCAGTGCGCGTGCGCCGTGCCCTTGCCGGCTTCGACGGTGAAGGCGGCGGTGCGGACCTTGCCGTCGTGCTGGAAATCAAGGAAGAGGCGGTACGTTCCGGAGCTCGGCGCGGTGGCGGTGAAGGAGACCTCCGGGCCGGGCTCGGTGACGCCGTCGCCGGGTTCGCCGTTGGGGTGGACGTGGAGGTAGGCGAGGTCGCCGGAGCGCAGGGCGACGAGGTGACCGTACGCGCCGAGGTACGGCTGGAGGTCGGTGACCGGCTTGCCGTCCTTCGCGACGTTCAGACGGAGCTCGCCCCTCTTTCCGGGACGCAGTCCGCCGGTGAGGGTGACCTCGTATCCGTCGACCTCGGCGGTGGCCGCGGGGGCGGGGAGGCCAGCGGGTGCGTACGTGCCCGATACGGCCAGGTCGGCGCCGAGCGTCAGCGCCTCGGCCCCCTTCTTCGCGGGCTTGAAGTCGGCGAAGGCCCGGTAGCCACCGGCTGCGGGCAGGTCGGCGGACGTACTCCAGGTGCCGTCGGCGGCGCGTGTCGGGTGGAGGTGGCGGTAGACGGTCAGATCGCGCGAGGCGACGATGAAGTGCAGCTCCTTGCCGTGTTCGCGCTCGTACGCGGTGACCTTGCGGCCGTCCTCGTCCTGGATGGAGAAGCGGAGTCGCGTACGGTCGCCGGCGGCGACGTGGGGGGTTTCGAGGGTGAGGGTGTAGCCGCTCTCCGAGATGTGCAGGCCACCGGCCGCGGGCGACGCGGCCTGGTGCCCACCGTGCCCGCCGCCGCCGGCGGCTTCCTTCTCCCTCGCCTCCCCGTGCCGGCCGTGTCCCGCGGACTGCTCGCCCGCGGCGACGGGGCCGACGCCCTTGCCGACGCCGTACGCCGTGCCGAACGTCGCGGCGACCGCTGCGGCGAAAGCTGTGATCTTCAGTGCCGTGTTCATGACGCTCCCCTGGAGGTATGAGCCGCTGCTGAAGGGGCGGCCGATGCACTCCAACATACCCCCCAGGGGTATCAAGTCAAGTGCGGAGGACGCACCCCGACGGCTCACCCGGCGCCCCGCTCAGGCGGTCCGGTCGTCGCGGCGGCCCGGGGCCTGCTCGCCGCCCTGGTCCTCGTCCGGTTTGTGGCCGGGCCGCGCGTGCGGTACCAGCGCCGGGGCGACGTTTCCGAGCACGGTCTCGCGGTCGACGACGACGCGGGCCACGTCGTCCCGGCTCGGCACCTCGTACATCACGTTGAGCAGGAGCTCTTCGAGGATCGTGCGCGCCGCCCGGGCGCCGGTACGGCGCAGCAGCGCCTGGTCGGCGATCGCGCCGAGGGCGTCCTCGGTGAACTCCAGCTCCACGCCATCGATTTCGAACAGCCGCTGGTACTGCTGGATCAGCGCGTTGCGCGGTTCGGTCAGGATCCGCACCAACGAGGCCCGGTCGAGCGGCCGCACGGCCGTCACCACCGGGAGCCGCCCGACGATCTCCGGGATCAGACCGAACTTCAGCAGGTCCTGAGGCGTGACGCGGGCGAAGGAGCCCTGCTCCTCCCGGCCCTCATCGGCGGCCGGAACCGCCGCGCCGAACCCGATGCCCCGACGCCCGGCCCGCTGCTCGATGATCCGCTCCAGACCGGCGAAGGCCCCGCCGACGATGAAGAGCACGTTGCTCGTGTCGAAGGGGACGAACTCCTGCTGCGGGTGCTTGCGGCCGCCCCGCGGCGGCAGGCTCGCGATCGTGCCTTCCAGGATCTTCAGGAGGGCCTGCTGTACGCCCTCACCGCTGACGTCGCGCGTGATCGACGGGTTCTCGCTCTTCCGGGCGATCTTGTCGATCTCGTCGATGTAGATGATTCCGGTCTCGGCCTTCCGCACGTCGAAGCCGGCGGCCCGGACCAGCTTGAGCAGGATGTTCTCGACGTCCTCGCCGACGTACCCGGCCTCCGTCAGTGCCGTCGCGTCGGCGATCGCGAACGGGACGTCGAGCATCCGGGCGAGGGTCTGGACGAGGTACGTCTTGCCGCATCCGGTGGGGCCGATCAACAGGACGTTGGACTTGCCGAGCTCGACTGCCTCCTGTCCGCCCTGCCCGCCGCTCTGCCTGCTCTGCCCGCTGCGTCCGTCGGCCGCCGCGGCAGCGCCGACGCGCTTGTAGTGGCCGATGCGCTTGTAGTGGTTGTGGACGGCGACCGCGAGCGCCTTCTTGGCGCCGTCCTGCCCGACGACGTACTGGTCGAGGAAGGCGTGGATCTCCCGCGGGGTCGGCAGCTCCTTGGGTCCGCCCCCGCCGGGACCGTCCGCTTCCTCCGCGATGAGTTCGTTGCACAGGCCCACACATTCGTCGCAGATGCAGATCCCGCCGGGGCCCGCGATGAGTCTCCCGACCTGCTTGTGGCTCTTCCCGCAGAACGTGCACTTCGGCAGGTCGCCGCTGTCACCGATACGTGCCACTCGGAAACGCCTCACTCATCCGCATTCGAATGTCCAAACCATATGACGTCAGCATTTGGATGCCCGACGGTATCTTGAACCGACACGGACGGCAACGCGCAGGCAAGTGAGGACCATGGGCCGGCTCAGCAGGGCGGAGCTGCAGGAGCACAACCGCGCCAGGGTGCTCGACGCGGCCAGGAACGAGTTCACCGAACGCGGTTTCCCCGGAGCGAAGGTGGACGCCATCGCCGAGCGCGCCGGACTGACCCGCGGTGCGGTGTACTCCAACTTCCCCGGCAAGCGGGCCCTGTACTTCGCCGTACTGGCCGACCTCGCCGAGCGCGACCACGAGCCTGTGCACCCCGAGCCCGGCCACACCGCCCCCGAGGCACTCGGCGCACTCGCCCGCGCCTGGGCCGGTGAGCTGCCGCTCGTCGACGCCGACACCGGTGGGCGGCACGGGTCGCCCCGCCTGGGCAGACACCTGATGTCGGAAGTGCTCTCCGAGGATCGGATCCGGCGGCCGTTCGCGCAGTTGATGAAGCTGGACGCGATCCTGCTCGGCCTGGCCCTGGAGGAGCTGCGGCCGCCCGACGCGCCGCCCGCCCGCCTGGTGCGTACGGCGGAGGCCGTCCTCACGACGCTCCACGGCGCGAGTCAGATGGCCGACGCCGCGCCGGGCTTCATCGAACCCTTCAACGTCGTCAGCGCCTGCGAGCGGCTGGCGGGCCTCGACCTGCGGGACACCTGGCCCCCGCCGCACCTGCCCTACATCCCCCGGGCACGCCCGGCCGACGAGCCCTGGTCCCCGCCTCCCGCGACGGACGCCGTACGCGGGACACCGGCGCGCCTGGCGGATGACGGCGTGGTGGCGATCCTCGGGTTGCACCGGCTCGAAGCGGCCGAGGAAGCGGTACGGGCCGCGCCACCCGGGGCCACGGTCACCGCCGTTCTGGTCACCGGCGAACCGGCCGAGCTGCTGCCGCTGGCCCGGCTGGCCGTCGCCGGCCTCTGCGGCTGCCTGCGCCGGGCGTTCCCGCCGTCGGCGTGGCCGCGACTCCAAGTGGTGTACGACGCGTCCGGAGCCCTCGCGCGGGCGGCCGGCGTACCGGCCGTGAGCGACGGCACCGAGGCGGCCGTCCGTATCGAAGGGGGCCGGATCGTCGCCCGCGCCGACGGCCGCGGCGCATGCCACGCCGCGGCCGCGACCGAGGACGCCGCCCGGGTCGGCCACGCCCGCCGGGAGGGGAGCCGCCCTTCATGACGGCGGGCGACGAGGAGAGCGCGGCCGTGGTCGAAGCCGCCTGGCAAAAGCTCCGCCACGCGCAGTGTGTGTCGTCGAGCTGAAGAATGGGCGTCAGCCCAGTTCGAGGCTTGTGATCCCGAACAGGCCTGAGCAGTCGATCCGCGGGACGGGACCCGTGTACATCCGTGCGGTCTCGAACGTAGGCGTCAGGCCGAGCTGTTCCACGAGGCGCCCGGCCTCGGGGTGGATGTCCGGTACGTCGATCGCCACCTGCTCGCCCGGGGTCGTGGCCCCGAGTGCGCTGACCAGTGCGGCGGCCACCTCGGGCGACTCGGCGTAGAGCGGGCCGATGCGCGAGGCCGCGCGGCAGGCGCGCAGGACGGCGAAGCCCCGCAGTTCCCCGTCGCGGACCGCCGCCAGCGCGGTGCGCTGCGGTGCGGCGATCCAGGACGCCAGGAAGTGGTCGCGGGCCGCCGGGAAGAACCGGCGGTCGTACGCGGCCAGTTGCGTGAACGGCAGGGTCCGGGCGTCCACGAGGCCGACGCCGGCGGGCGCCGGGGGGTCGCCGGACGGGATCCCTTCGTACCGGATGTTGTTCCAGGCGGACCGGAAGCCGGACTTGCGGTAGTTGCCCTGCTGTTCCACCACACCGTCGAGCCCGACATTGCGCCCGTCGAGGCGCGCCATCCCGGCCCGCCACAGCTGGATTCCGTAACCCTGGCCGCGCAGGGGCGGGCGGGTGATGTAGAGGCCCAGGAAGCCGAAATCGGGGCCGTAACGCACGACCGAGACGCAGGCCGCGGGCTCGCCGTCGAGCCGGCCCACCAGGAAGCCGTGCGGGTCGGTGGCGAAGAAGGTGCAGCCGTCGCCGAGGCCCGGATTCCAGCCTTCGGCGTCGGCCCAGTCGCCCAGCAGGGCGATGTCGTCGGCGCTCGCAACCCCGATTTCGAATGCAGCCACGTCTCGCTCCCAGAATGTTCTCTTGACCCCAAGCGCGGTTGATGTTCAACAGTGATCCCTGACCCAGGCAACTCCGCGCCGGGGAACCAGTTCAGGAGCGTATGACATGCACGCGATACGGCTGCACGCTTTCGGCCCCGCCGGGAACCTGACCTACGAGGAGGTCCCGGGCCCGGTCCCGGCCGAAGGAGAGGTGCGAATCGACGTACAGGCCAGCGGAGTTCACCTGATCGAGACCACGCTGCGCCGCGGCCTGGCCGTCGGCCCCCATGAGCCGCCCGCCCTCCCCGTTACACCCGGCGCCGAGGTGGCAGGCGTCGTGGGGGCGGTCGGCCCGGGCGTGAGCACGCAGTGGCTCGGCCGCCGGGTCGTGGCTCAACTGGAGCTGGACGGAGGGTACGCCGAGCAGGCGGTCGTCGCCGTCGACGCGCTGCACCGGATCCCCGGCGGACTGGACGCCGAAACCGCCGTAGCGGTGATCACAACCGGCTCCACGGCCCAGGGCGTGCTCGCGGTCGCGCAACTGACCTCCGAGGACGTGGTGTTGGTGATGTCGGCGGCCGGCGGCCTCGGCAGCCTGTTCGTGCAGGCGGCACGCCACGCCGGCGCCGTCGTCGTGGGAGCGGCCGGAGGCCCCGCGAAGGTGGGACGCGTCCGTACGCTCGGCGCCGGCATCGCCGTCGACTACCGCGACGCCGACTGGACCGCCCACGTCCGCGAGGCGCTGGACGGCCGTGAGGTGAGCGTGGTTCTCGACGGCGTGGGCGGTCGGCTCGGCCGCCAGGCCCTGGAGCTGCTGGGCCCCGGTGGGCGGTTCCTGCTGCACGGGTGGGCCGCCGGGGAACCGACCGAGATCACGACGCGCGATCTCGTCGAGCGCGAGCTGACGGCGACCTGGGCGATCGGGCCGAATATGGTCCCCGCCGGCGGCTGGCGCGAACTGGCGGCCCGGGCCCTGGACGAGGCGGCGGCGGGCCGCCTCGTCCCGCTGATCACCCGGTTTCCGCTGGAGCGGGCCGCTGACGCGCACGCCGCGCTGGAAGCGCGCGAGACCGAGGGCAAGGTGGTGCTGACGGCGTAACGTCGCTGACCGCATAACGGACCGCATAACGCCAGGTGATGCGGTAGCCGGGCTACCCAGCCCGCGCCCCCGCCCCCAGATGCGCGACGAACCAGTCCCGAGCGAGGTCGGCGACCTTCTCCAGGGCCCCCGGTTCCTCGAACAGGTGCGTGGCGCCCGGGACGACTTCGAGGCGGTTCTCGCAGCGCAGCTCCGCCTGCGCCTGCCGGTTGAGGTCGAGCACCAGCGTGTCGTGCCCGCCCACGATGAGCAGCGTGGGCGCGCGTACGTCGCCCAGTCGCGGCCGCGCCAGGTCGGGCCGGCCGCCGCGCGACACGACGGCGCCGACGCCCGTACCCGCGGACGCGTCCGCCGACGCACCGGCGGACGCGGCGGCCCACAGCGCTGCCGCCGCTCCGGTGCTCGCCCCGAAGTAGCCGATCGGGACGGACTCGCGGCGCCGCAGCCAGCGGGTGGCGTCCCCGAGCCGTCCGGCCAGGGTTTCGATGTCGAAGACGTTCGCCCGGTGGGCTTCCTCCGCGGTCGTGAGCAGGTCGAAGAGCAGAGTGCCGAGTCCCGCGCGGTTCAAGGCGGTGGCCACCGACCGGTTGCGCGGGCTGTGGCGGCTGCTGCCCGAGCCGTGCGCGAACATCACGACCGCGTCAGCACCCTCGGGCATGGTGAGATCGCCGGCGAGCAGAACCCCGCCCGCGTCAACCTCGACCTCCTCCGTGACCGGGTGCCCCGCCCGCCCGGCGGCCTGTGCCAGCAGCGCGACGACTTCCTCGTCGGAGGTCTGCGTGAAGTTCTCGTACCACTCGCCCACCGCGCGGAACATGGGCGGTACGGACAGACACACGACGTCGTCCACCTGACTGCTCAGCCGGGCGACGGCATCGGGCGCCGCCACCGGAACGGCCAGTACCACGCGAGCCGCGCCCTGTGCCCGTACGACCTCGCACGCGGCCGCCGCCGTGGCCCCGGTCGCGATCCCGTCGTCGACCACGACGACCGTCCGCCCGTCCAGTGGCAGCCGCGGCCGGTCGCCGCGGAACCGCACCGCCCGCCGTTCGAGCTCCGCCTCCTCGGCGCGTTCGACCGCCGCGACTTCGTCGGGCCCGACCCCGCTGCGGCGGACGATGTCGTCGCTGATGACCCGTGCCCCGCCCTCGCCGATGGCGCCGAAGCCCAGCTCCCGGTGGTACGGGACGCCGAGTTTGCGTACGACGACCACATCCAGGGGGGCACCGAGCGCCCGCGCCACTTCGAAGGCCACCGGAACACCGCCCCGCGGCAGGCCCAGCACAACGGGCTTTTCCCCCTCGAGGTGCCGCACGGCCTGGGCAAGCCGCTGTCCCGCGTCGGCGCGATCGGTGAACAGCACAGTGGTTCACCCCCAAATCAGGGGAGACAGAAACCACGTCCACACTTTCTTCGAAACAACCCCATTTGTCGCTGTCGCGCAAGTCGGCGGAGCCTGGCAGTCGGAGTAACCGCTGTACGGCATACGGATTCAGCCGCGCCGCCCGGGCCTTGAGCCGCACCGGTTGCGGTTCGTGCTTTCGGGAGCCAAGATGGCCATGACCCAATGGTGACTATCGCTCACTCTTCGTGTTCGGGGGTCGTTGCTGCAACGAGGTGAAGCATGTGGGCCTCGCGGTAAGGAGCCACGGCCATGACACTTCCCAGCGGCCGGTATTACGCGGTCGAACTGCACGTATCGGCGGAGCGTGTCTCGCAGATCCGGCGCATTGTTGCCGCACACCTGCGGCACTGGAATCTCGAGCTGCACATCCAGCCGGTGTGCAGGGGTGTCGAGGAACTTCTGACCAATGTCCACCGGCATGTCGGCGACGACAACCGGTGCGTGGTCGAACTGCGCTGGACCGGCAGACATCTCACGGCTTCGGTGGCCGACAACGGCCCCCCGATGCCGCGCCTCGTCTCGGCGGGCGGGGGCGGCCTCGCCGTTGTCGCCCGACTGTGCGACAGCTGGGGAACCTGCGGCACTGCCGACGGCAAGGTCGTGTGGTTCACGCGGCGCGTGGCCGACGCGCGCAACAGCCCGCTGGTGCCGTGCCCGCCCGTTCCGGGCGTGGGCGACGCCAAGGGCCAGCCGGCCCCCGCTCCGGAGCCCGTCACAGCTCCGTCCCCCGCACCGCCCCGCACCCTCCCCCCTACTCCCACCCCTACTCCCACTCCTGTCCCCGTCGGCGTCCCCGTGCTCGCCTAGTCGGGGAAGTCCCCGGACAGCGCGGCGGCCAGTCGCAGATGCGGGGCCGCCTCGCTGTCGCGGCCCTGCCGCTCCAATGTGCGGCCCAGCATCAGCTGCGCGTAGTGCTCGACCGGGTTGCGCTCCACGATGGAGCGCAGCTCGGTCTCCGCTTTGCCCAGCTGGGCGGAGTGGTAGTACGAGCGGGCGAGCAGAAGGCGCGGCGCGAGCTGCTCGGGCACCTCGTCGACCAGGCCGGTGAGGGCGCGGGTGGCTTTGTCGTACTCCTTGGCGTCGAAGAAAAGGTGCGCCCGTGTCCAGCGGTCGGCGGCGGTGCCGTGGCTGTAGTAGGTGTCGTTCATTCCACCATCCCCTTGACCCCACCGGTCCCAAGTGCTGACGGCCCACCCGCGCACAGGAATAGGTTGGCGCCATGAGCAATCTCGAGCGCCAGGCCGTGCCCTCCGTCTGCGGCGGCCGAGGCTTCGTCGTGGCGGAGCCGGTACGTGAACTCCTCACCGCCCGCAAGGTCCAGCTCGGCGAGTCGACCCGGGTACGCAGGCTGCTGCCGAACCTGGGCCGCCGCATGATCGGCGCGTGGTGTTTTGTCGACCACTACGGCCCCGACGACATCGCCGACGAGCCCGGCATGCAGGTCGCGCCGCACCCCCACTTCGGTCTGCAGACCGTCAGCTGGCTCCATGAGGGCGAAGTCCTGCACCGCGACAGCCTGGGCAGCCTCCAGACCATCCGGCCGCGCGAATTGGGCCTGATGACCTCGGGCCGGGCGATCAGCCACTCCGAGGAGAGCCCGAAACCGCACGCGCGCTTTCTGCACGGCGCTCAGCTGTGGGTGGCCCTGCCCGAGGGCCACCGCGACACCGAGCCGCACTTCCAGCACCACGCGGACCTCCCGGCCGTCACCGGGCCCGGTCTCACCGCCACCGTCATCCTCGGATCGCTCGACGGCGCCGCGTCGCCCGGTACGACGTACACGCCGATCGTCGGCGCGGACCTCGCGCTGGCCCGCGGCACCGAGACCCGCCTGCCGCTCGACCCCGACTTCGAGTACGCCGTCCTCTCCATGTCCGGCGAGGCGCACGTCGACGGCGTGCCCGTACTCCCCGGCTCGATGCTCTACCTCGGCTGCGGCCGGACCGACCTCCCACTGCGCGCCGACTCCGACGCGGGCCTGATGCTCCTGGGCGGCGAGCCCTTCGAGGAGGAACTGGTCATGTGGTGGAATTTCGTCGGCCGCTCGCACGAGGAAATCGAGCAGGCCCGGAAGGACTGGATGGAAGGCACCCGCTTCGGCGAGGTCCACGGCTACGCCGGCAGCCGACTGCCCGCTCCCGAACTCCCGCCGGTGGTGCTGAAACCGCGGGGACGGGTGCGCTGAACTGCGGTGACGCGCCCGCTACGACGTGGCCGAGCCTGCCGCGTTCGGCGCCGGGGCGGTGTCCGCTCGGCACGGCCCGGACCGCACCGTGCCGTGACAGGAGCGCGCTAAGCTGCAGGCGCCCCGCGGGGGAAGTCCGGTGGAAGTCCGGCGCTGACCCGCAACGGTAGGCGGAGTGACGAACCTGTACGCAGGTCCGTCCCCGTGAGCCCGATTACCCGCGGCGGTGAAGGCTCCTGACAACTCGCCGTGGACTGCGAGAGGGTGCTGCGCCGGACGCACCGCGTCGGGCTGCTCCCTGGCGCGTGGCACGGCCCGAGGCGAAAGTGATCCGCCCGTGGCCATACCCGTTGAGCACAGCACTGCCGCGCCGCCGCACGCTCCCCGAACGGGCACCGGGCCGGCGCCGCCACGGCGCGTGTCACTGCCACCTCTGCTCGCCGCCCTGTGTGCCGCGTTGGTGCTTTCCGTCGTCTGTGGGGCGGGGATCGGGGCTTCCGGACTCTCCTGGAGCGAGGTGCTGCGCTATCTCTGGGCGGGGCTGGCGGGCGGAGCGATAGCTCCCGACGAGGTGTCGGCGTACACCATCGTCTGGGAACTGCGTTTCCCGCGCGCCCTGCTGGCCGCGGTCGTCGGCGCGGGGCTATCGTTCATCGGTGTCGCCGTGCAGGCCATGGTCCGCAACGCGCTCGCCGACCCGTTCACCCTCGGCATCTCCTCGGGCGCGGCAGTCGGCGCCAACGCCGTCCTGCTCTTCGGCGCGCTGGGCGCGTTCGGCATGTGGGCGCTGTCCACCGCCGCGTTCCTCTCCGCGCTGCTCGCCATGATGCTGGTGTACGCGATCGCCCGCACCGCTCGTGGCCTGACTCCGATGCGGCTGGTCCTCACGGGCAGCGCGATGTATTACGGCTTCTCGGCCGTCACCACGTTCATGGTGTTCGCGGCCGAGCGCGGTGAGGCGGCCCGCTCCGCGATGATGTGGCTGCTCGGCAGCCTCGGCGGGGCCAACTGGGCCTCCCTGCCTATCGCCGGGGGTGCTGTGCTCGCAGGTCTCGTCCATCTCGCGCTGTCGGCGCGCCGGCTGAACGCGCTCGCCATGGGCGACGAGACGGCAGCGGCGCTGGGCGTGGACGCCGGGCGCCTGCGCAAAGAACTGTTCGTGGTCTGCGCGGCCGTCACCGGGGCCGTGGTCGCCGTCAGCGGTGCGATCGGTTTCGTCGGGCTGATGGTTCCCCACGGCGTACGCATGCTGGTCGGCGCCGACCACCGCAGGGTGCTCGCCGTCGCACCGCCGGCGGGCGCGGTCCTCATGATCTGGGTGGACATCCTCTCCCGCGTCGTGATGGCACCCACCGAACTTCCGGTGGGTGTACTGACCGCGGTCATCGGTGTGCCGTGCTTCGTCCTGCTGATGAGCCGGCGCTCGTACACCTTCGGAGGCGCGTGATGCGGATCGACATCGATGACCTGACGGTCGAGATCGCGGGCGCGCGGCTGGTGGAGGACGTCACGCTGAGGGTGGGCGGCGGGCAGCTCGTCGGGCTGGTCGGACCCAACGGCAGCGGCAAGTCCAGCCTGCTGCGCTGCGTCTACCGGGCGTTGCGCCCCACGGCCGGTACGGTCCGGCTCGGCGGGGAGGACCTGCACGCGATGAGCGCGCGCGAAGGCGCCCGCCGGCTGGCCGCGCTTCCCCAGGAGTCGGTCGCCGAGTTCGACTTCACGGTCACCGAGGTCGTGGCGATGGGGCGGCTGCCGCATCAGAGGGGGATGGCCCGCACCACCGCCGAGGACCGGCAGGCGTGCGAGGCCGCGCTGTCGCGGGTGGGCGCCGGGCACCTCGCCGACCGCGGCTTCCTCACGCTCTCGGGCGGGGAGAAGCAGCGGGTCCTCATCGCCCGCGCGCTGGCCCAGCAGCCTCAGGCGCTCGTGCTCGACGAGCCCACCAACCACCTTGACATCGCCCAGCAGTTGGAGTTGCTGTCCCTGGTGCGTGACAGCGGGCTCACCGTGGTCACCGCACTCCACGACCTCAACCTCGCCGCCGTCCACTGCGACCTGCTGTACGTCATCCAGCAGGGTCGGATCGTCGCCTCCGGCGCCCCGTACGACGTGCTCACACCCGAGCTGCTGGCCGAGGTCTTCGGCGTACGGGCGCACCGCGTGGCGCACCCCGGGTCCAAGGCCCTGCACCTGCTCTTCGACCGACTCCCGTCTTCTCGGCCCGCCACTTAAGGAGCCACCGATGCACCCTCTCGTACGCCCCGCCGCTCTCGCGCTCGCCGCTGCTCTGGCTCTCACCGGCTGCGGCGCCGAGGTCACCTCCCGCGACGGCGGAGAAGGCCCGGCCAAGGCGGGTGGCCACTACCCCGTGACCATCGACAACTGCGGTCGGAAGAAGACCTACGCCGCTGCCCCGAAGCGCGTGGTCACCAACGACGTCGGCATCACCGAGCTGATGTTCGCGCTCGGCCTGGAGGACCGCATGGCGGGTTACGTGATGCCCGACGACAAGGGCGATCTCGATTCCGTCCCCTGGAAGGACGCCTACCGGAAGACCACGTGGCTGTCGAAGAAGACGATCAACAAGGAGCTGGTCCTCGACGCCCGCGCCGATCTGGTGTTCGCGGGCTGGAACTACGGCTTCAACGAGGGTGAAGGCTTCACCCCCGCAGAGCTGAAGAGGGTCGGCATCGGCTCGTACCTGCTGACCGAGTCCTGCCGCAACGGGCGGGAGAAGGCACGTGGGGTGATGCCGCCGCTGGAGGCGCTCTACACCGACCTGCGGAATCTGGGGAAGATCTTCGACGTCGGGGACCGCGCCGATGCCCTCATCGCGACGTTCCGGAAGCAGGTGGCCGAAGCGCGGGCGAAGGCCCCGAAGGGAGCCGACCGGCCTCGCGTCTTCCTCTACGACGACGGCCGCGACAAGCCCCTCACCTCCGGCGCGTACGCGGGGCCGCACGACATCATCACCAAGGCGGGCGGAGACCACATCATGAAGGACCTCAAGGACAGCTGGACGACCGTGGGTTGGGAGACCGTCGTCGAGCGGGACCCCGAAGTGGTCGTGATCAACGACTACGGTGACACCAGCGCCGAGGAGAAGAGGAAGTTCTTGAAATCCTACCCACCGCTCGCGGGCGTCTCGGCCATCAAGAACGACCGCATCGTCGTCCTGGACTACGCGGAGCTGGTGGAGAGCCCGCGCAATCCCGCGGCGATCGCCTCTCTGGCCGCGGATCTGCGGAACCTGAATCGGTGACAGCACGACAGGCCGACGGCCGGCGCCCTTCCCGGGCACCGGCCATCGGCTGTCTAGCCGCCGGTGGAGCGGCAGTGGGTGCACACGCCCGTGAGCTCCAGGGTGTGCTCGACTTCGGCGAACCCGGTCGTTCGCGTCACGCCGGCGATCCAGTGCTCGACCATGTCGGTGTCCAGGGGCTGGCCACGGCGACAGCAGCGGCAGATCAGGTAGTGGCGGTGCCCGACGGCCGGCCGGTGCCGGTAGAGCCGTTCCCCCACCTCGTCGCGCACGACGTCGGCGCCGCCGGCCCGCTCCAGACCCTGCAAGGCGCGGTACACGGTGGTGAGCCCGACCGGGACGCCCGACTCGGCCATCGACGCGTGCAGCTGCTGGGCGGACACGAAGTCGGCGCGTTCGGCGAGCGCCTGGACGACAGCGGCACGCTGACGTGTCATACGCTCGCCCACTTTCGCCACTCCCGTCACAACCGATCCCTCACTCCTCCGTTGCGGGGGTGGAGCGCGCGGCCACTCGGGCGAAGACCAGGGCCACGAGGGTCAGCCCGCCCAGCGCCGCGGCCGTGCCCGGGTACCCGCCGAGCGCGAGACCCACGCCGCCGAGGCCCGCGCCCAGGAACACGCCGAAACTCATCCCGGCGGCGTTGAGGCTCAGCGCCGTGCCGCGCAGGGAGCCACAGCGTCGTACCAGCAGCGTGGTGACACAGGCGGCCACCGTCGCGTGACCGGCGCCGATGAGCGCGGTCAGCGGCAGGGCGAGGAACAGCGAGTGGGCGAAGAACACGCCCACCAGGGCCGACAAAGCCACCAGCAGGGCCAGCGTCATCAGCCGCTCACTGGACACCTTCGGCCGCTCGGCGCTCAGCAGCCGCCCGGCGACAAGGTTGCCGAGGAAGAACGAAGTGCCGCTCAGCGTCCAGACGATGGCGAAGGGCCCGGGGGCGAGGCCGAAGCGCTCGTCGTAGAAGGCCGCCAGGTAGGCGAGATACCCCATGAAGGCCGCTGTCCGCAGCATGGCGACGATGAGCAGTGGCACAACCCCGGGGAGGGCGCCCAGCAGCTTGAACGAGGCGAGATAGCCGGGACGCGCCGTCTTCTCCGTGCCTTCTTCGGCGTTGTCCCCAGCCCGCTCGGCACGGCGGCCTCGGAGGAGGAAGAGCACGGCGAGTACTGCGGCGACTGCGGCGATCGCCCACAAGTCGCCCTGCCAGCCCCACAGTACGGCCGGCAGCGCCACAAGAGGGGCGGCCAGGAGAGCCGTGAGTGACTGCGTGGCGGTGATGAGGGTCGCCGCCCGGCCCGCGGCGGCGTCGTTGTCGAAGCGGTCGGCGGCCGCTGCCGTGAGCGCCGGGTTGAGTACGGCCGTACCCGCACCGACGAGCAGGCAGAACGCCGCAAGCAGCAGGAACTCGCCGGTGGCGCCGAGAGCCGCCGAGAGGGCCAGTACGGCGAGTCCGCCCGCGGCCGCCCAGTCCTTGCGTACCCGGTCGATCAGCGGAGCCAGCGCCGTACCCACGGCCAGGGCGGCCAGGCCGCCGAGACCGCGCAGCTGGCCCATGGCCGCGACGCCGCTGTCCGAGGCGTCGGCGATGGGGACGAGGAAGGTGCTGAAGATGGTGAAGGGCACCAGCCCCACGGCCGAGGCGAGCATGAACGGCCACAGGGTGCGGGTCATCCGCAGATCGCTGGGGACGGCTTCGGCCCCTGGGGCCGCGTTCGCTGCTGCGCTCGCTTCCGGGTCCGCCTCCGGGTTCTTGGTCTCGCTGCTCATGCGCCTGCCGCCCGGTACCGGTACAGCGCGGTCTCGTCGGCGCTGAACTGCGAGAAGGGGAACGGCTCGGCGGACAGCGCGGTGACACCGGAGCCCAGGAAGGCGCGGGCGACGGCGCTGCCGGTCTGCGCGTACACGACGAGCGGCAGCTCGTGCTTGCGGCAGTGGTCGACGATGACGTCGAAGCTGCCGTTGCTGAGCGTCATGCCCGTGGCGACCACCGCGTCGGCCTCGGCGAGCACCTGGGCCATGTCGTCGGTGACGGCGTCACCCCACTGAGTGGTGCGCAGGTTGAAGTCGCAGGGCAGGGGTACGCCGCCCTGCTCGCGTATCGCCGCGACGAGCGGGTTGACGACACCGATCAGCGCGACCTTGGCACCGGCGGGGATGTCGAGCAGTCCGGCGACGGCCGCGTCCCGGGCCTGGGCCCGGGTCTCGGGCGTGCCGGTCGGCAGCGTGACCGACTCGGCGGCGGGGGAGCTCCGGTGCGGCTGGACGCGGCCCAGGTAGGCGTCGAGGGCGGCGATGCGTACGGGCGCCGCCTCGTGCCGGATGAGGTGGTCGAGGGTGTGGCCGGAGGCGTCCGCGCAGAAGTCGGGGGCGAGCTCGCCGGCTTCGAAGGAGCAGGCGCCGAAGGCGTCGCCGGACCGCAGCAGCAGGTAGCTGTTGCGGTAGGTGACCTGGCTGCCGGCCAGCCGGGTGGTGTGGTGGAGCCAGAACGCGCTGGTGACGGTCAGCTCCTGGGGCGGCGGTCCGTAGGCACCGTCGAGGACGGCCTGCTGGAGATCGGGCACGGAGTGCGGCTGGAGAGGAGACATGAGGGGTGCTTTCTTCTGAGGCATGGGCTTCTGAGTCATGGCTTCTGGGCCATGGGTGGATACGGGGTGGACAACGGGGTGGGTCAGGGCAGGTCGGCCAGGAGTTCGGACCGGTACGGCAGCCGCGCGAGCGTCGGACGCCCGGCGGGCTGGAAGCACAGCAGCAGCGAGCGGCGGTCCTGGGTGGTCGTGTTGGGCCCCGAGCGGTGCACGATCAGGCCGGGGAACATCAGGACGGAGCCGGCCGGGGCCTCGATGGTCACCGCGCCGCCGACATCGGTCCGCGCGGCGTCGACCAGCAGCCCGGTCGGCTCGGCCCGGTCGCGCGGCGCGGGCCCCGCCAGGTGGCTTCCCGGGACGAGCGTCAAGGCGCCGTTGCCGGCCGTCACATCGTCGAGGCAGATCATCGCGGTGGCGATGTCCCGGGCGTCCGGGCCCGCGCAGCAGTACCAGTACGGGTAGTCCTGGTGCCAGTGGTACGCCGAACCGACGCCCGCCCGCTTGAAGTTGAGCTTCGACGTGAACGGCCCCAGCCGGTCGACGTCCAGCAGCCGGCGCATGGGCCCGGTGAGCCGTTCGTCGGTCCACAGGGCGTCCAGCGCGGGCTCCAGGTGTGTGACCGGCGCGAGGCTGCGCACCGCGGGCGGGCGGGCGTCCGGCTCCCAGTGGACGGTCGTGCCGTCCACTGTTTCCAGCCGGTGCCCGTCCGGCCACACGGTGACCTCGGTCCTGCCCTCCAGGGCGTGCCCGGCCACCCGCGCGAGAGCGGACTCCGCGGCCTCGCTCAGAGCCGCTGTCTCGCCAGGGCTGAACAGCCGCGGAAGCAGTACGTAACCGCGGGTGCGCTCGTCCTCGAAGGACACGGCACGGCACCTTTCGGGTGAGGACGGGCGTGAGGACGGGGACGGGGACGCAGAGGGCTCAGACCGCGCCGGGCACCAGCAGCGGTTCGCCGCGAAGCAGTGCGCTGTCGCTGGGCGGCCAGTCCATCGTCGACCAGGGGTGCCGCAACTCGTGCTGCTCCGTGACCTCGTGGGGGCGCATGGCGCCGAGACCGCGTGCCTGGCCGTGGTGGGCGTAGGCGCTGTCGACGTAACGGTGACCGGTGTCCGCGGCGAGGAAGACGTACGTCCTGGAGTCGTCGCGCTCCCGCTCCCAGAGCGTGGCCAGGTACGCCGCGCCGGCCGAGAGCCCGGCGAAGATGCCGCTGGCGCGCAGGAGTTCGACGGCGCCGGACATGGCGTAGTCGAAGTTCACCCAGTGGATCCGGTCGTACAGCTCGTGGCGGACGTTCTGGAACGGGATGGAGCTGCCGATCCCCGCGATGATCATGTCCGGGTCCAGGACGTGCTCGGCGCCGAAGGTGACGCTGCCGAACGGCTGGACGCCGACGAGCGTCACATCCCGGCCCGCCTCCCGCAGATACGTGGCGATGGCGCCGGTCGACGCGCCGGTGCCGACTCCGCCCACCAGGGCCAGCGGCCCTTCCGGGACCTCCTTGCCGATCAGGTCGGCGACGTCCCGGTAGCCGAGGTAGTGGATGGAGTCGTGGTACTGGCGCATCCAGTGGTAGCCGGGGTTCTCCCGCAGCAGTTCGCCGATCCGTTCCACGCGCAGGTTCTGGTCCAGGCGCAGGTTCTTGGAGGGGCGCACCTGTTCCAGCGTGGCACCCAGGATCTCCAGCTGGACGCGGAGTGTGCGGTCCACCGTCGTCGAGCCGACGATGTGGCACTTCAGGCCGTAGCGGTGGCAGGCGAGGGCCAGCGCGTGGGCGTAGATGCCGCTGGAGCTGTCGATGAGTGTGTCACCGGGTTTGACCTGGCCGGTGTCCAGGAGGTGGCGTACGGCGCCGAGCGCCGAGTAGAGCTTCATCGTCTCGAAGCGCAGACAGACCGCGCCGGGCGGAACGGTCACCACGTCGGGTTCCTTGACCGCTTCCGCTATGTGCTCGTGCATGTCTTTCTCCTCCGAGTCGTCAGGCGGCGTGGTCGCGGCGCAGCTTGAAGAGGTACGCCTGACAGTTGTCGCCCTCCCAGGTCTGGCGGTGCGTGATCTGCGGTGCGAACCCGGCCTCGATGGCGTACTTGACGATGCTCTTCAGCTCCGAGGTGTTGGACACGATCAGATGCACCTCGCCGCCGGGCGCGAGCAGATCGCGGTCGACGATCTGGTCGAAGAAGCGCGCCACGATGTCGATGCCCACGCAGACGTTGCGGACGACCGTCGGGTCGTCGCTGGTCTTCGTGCTCACCGCGGGCGGGTTGAAGGTGATGACGTCCAGCCGGGCCGAGGCGGGGAACTCCTCGAAGAGGTTGGAGACCAGCGGGCGGAAGACCGTGCCCGGGCGGTCGCCGACGATGAGCTCGTAGTGGGCGGCGGCCGTGGCGACGCTGTCCGGGTGGATGTCGGCGGCGTAGATCTCGCGGGCGCCCTTGATGCCCGCGATCACGGCCTCGACACCGAGCCCGGCGCCGATGGCCGCGTAGGACCGCCCCTCCAGCGGGATGGTGCCGTCGAGCAGCCGGTCGTGGACGATGCGACTGGTGTCGCCGGGCTTGAAGACGCCGGGCGGCAGCTGGAACGTCCAGCCGTTGTACGTGTACGTGCGCTGGGTGTGTATGTCGGACTTGGAGCTGTTGATGGCGAGGATCTCGTCCCGGGGCAGCGTGTCGGGCAGCGATGCGAGCAGGGCCCAGGCGTCGGCCTGTGTCGCCGCGGCGCCGGTTGCGGTCGGGTCGCTCATGTGTCCTCCGTGGTCGGGGATGTGAGGGGTTGAAGTCGCGGACGCGTTGTGTCAGGCGCCGGACACGGACGGGGCGGTGGCAAGGCCGGTGGCTGTCAGAGCCGTACCGAGATCCATGGCGCGTACGAGCTGCCGGGTGAGGGTGGCCCGGGGAGCGTCGAGGATCTGCTCGGATGTGCCGGTCTCGACGACGTGACCGCCGTCGATGACGACGATGTGGTGGGCGACGGCGGCGAGCAGCTCCAGGTCGTGGCTGACCCAGAGCAGTGCCGTGCCGTGCTGGTCGCGGAGCCTGGCGAGTTCGGCGAGGACCGCTTCGGTGGCGTCTGCGTCCAGGGCGGTCGTGATCTCGTCGCAGACCAGCACGTCCGGGGCGGCGAGTACGGCGCGGGCGAGCGCCGCGCGTTGCAGTTCGCCGCCGGACAGGCCGCCGGGGCGCCGCTCGACGGTGGCCGCGTCCAGTCCGAGCCGGCCCAGCAGATCCAGTGCCTCGCGCCGCGCCTCCCCGGCGTCCAGGCCCCGCAACCGTACGGCGGTACGGGCGACCTGCTCGGCCACCGGGCGCCGTTCGTCGAAGGAGCTGCGTACCTCCTGCCAGACGTACTGCACGCGACGCTTCTGCTGCGGGGTGCGCCGGCGCAGGACCGGCAGGGGAGTGCCGTCGAGGAGGACTTGGCCGACGTGGCGTTCGTGGAGTCCGGCGACGCAGCGCGCAAGGGTGGTCTTGCCGCTCCCGGACAGGCCGGCCACGCCGACGCACGCCCCGGCGGCCAGTTGGAGGCCGACCCCGTGCAGCACCGGGCCGCGTCCTCGGCTGTGGAGGTGGGCGGAGAGGTTCTGTACGTCAAGTACCGGGGGCCGGTCGTCCGGGCCGGTGGGCGTGTGCCGTGCGGCGGTCACCCGGCGGCGGGCCGGCAGGGCGTCGGCCGGACCGCCCTGTGCGGTCACGCGTCCGTGGCGCAGCACGACCACGTGGTCGGCGAGGGCGCGCACCAGGTCGTGGTCGTGGCTGAGCAGGAGGATCGCCAGGCCGGAGCGGGCGAGTGCGGCCAGCTCCCCGGCCAGCCGCATCCTGGTCACCGTGTCGAGCCCGGTGCTGGGCTCGTCGAGCACGAGGACCCGTGGCCGGCACACCAGGGTCTGGGCGAGCGCGACGCGCTGGCGCTGTCCGCCGGAGAACTGGTGCGGGAAGCGCCGCTCGGTGTCCCGCCCGGCGGGCAGTTGCGCGGCCCGGAGCGCTTCGGCGGCAAGGGCCCGAGCCGGGTCGGCCGGGTGGTGCAGCCGGGCGAGTTCGGCGTGGACGGCGCCGGTGCGGCGGGCCGGGTTGAGGGCGCTGCCCGGATGCTGGGGCATGTACGCGACCAGGCGCCCGCGCAGTCCGGTGGCCGCCTCCTTCGTGATCCCGTCCCCGTCCACGACCGTGACGGACCCGGCCTCCACCCGCCCGCTGAGGTGCACCCCGGCGCCGCACTCGCCGAGGAGCGCCAGAGCGGCCGTGGTCTTGCCGCTGCCGGAGGGGCCGACGAGCGCGGTGACGCGGCCCTCGTACAGGTCGAAGTCGACCGCGTCGAGGAGCACGGTGTCCCCGGCCCGCGCGGTGAGCCCGCGCACCGTGACGAGGGGTGTCTCCGAAGGTGTCTCCGAAGGTGCATTCGAGGTCATCGCACGGCCTCCTGCGTACGGCGGGTGCGGGCCAGCAGGCCGTCGGCGAGCAGGTTGAGCCCCACGGTGAACATGACGAGCATCGCGGCGGGCGCCAGCACGGCCCACGGCTGGAGCAGCAGCGCCTCGCGGCTGCGGGAGATGCTCACCGCCCAGTCGGGCGCGGTCGGGTCCAGGCCGAGGCCGAGGAAGTTCGCCGAGCCGACGAGGAAGACAGCGAGGGTGATGCGGGTGCCGATGTCGGCGGCGACGGGGGAGAGCACCGAGCGTGCCACGTGGTCGAGTTGGATACGGGCCCGGGACTCGCCCTGCACGCGCAGCGCTTCGGTGACGGGGCCGCTCGCCGCGTCCAGGGCGGCGGCCCGCACCAGGCGTGCCACGGGCGGGACGTTGACGGCCGCGACGGCGAGAGCGATGGCGGCGGGGGAGCCGCGCCAGCCCACCGCCACCACGCTGATCACCAACAGGGTGGGCAGCGGGAGCAGCACGTCGAGGGGGCGGATCAGCAGCTCGTCGGCCCAGCGGCGCCGGGCGGAGGCCGCCAGCAGGCCCACGGCCCCGCCCACCAGGTAGGCGACCGCGACCGCGCCGAGCGCCATGCCGAGCGCGCTGCGCCCACCGTGCAGGAGCAGGGCCAGTACGTCGCGCCCCAACCCGTCGGTGCCGAGAAGGTGTGGGCCGCCACCGGCCGCGTACGGGGCGAACACGCCCGGACGGGCGGGCTCGGCGAACCATGGGCCCAGCAGCGCGAGGCCCAGCGGCAGCGCGAGCAGCGCCACGCCGACCGGCGCTGTCGGCAGGTTCACACGCTTCACCGGAGCACCTCCGTCCGTGGTACGAGTCGATGGCAGACGAGATCGGCCGCCAGGCTGAACAGCAGGGCCGCCGCGGCGACCACCAGGGCCAGGCCCTGCACCGTGGGTACGTCCCGCGCCTCCACCGCGTTGACGAGGGCGGTAGCCACGCCGGGGATCGCGAAGACCGCCTCGACGATCAGGACGCCGCCGACCAGGTTGTCGCCCACGCGGGCCAGTTCCTGGATGCCGGGCACCGCCGCGTTGGGCAGGACGTGGCGCAGCAGCAGGGTCCGGCGCGGCACACCCAGGCGCCGCGCCTGGGTGACGTACTCGGCCTTGAGGACCGTCACCATGCCGGCCCGTACCTGACGGGACAGCAGGCAGATCATCCGCGCCGCCACCACCCCGACCGGCAGGACCAGCAGCGCGGGCTGCCCGAGCAGGTCGGCCGCGCCCACCCCGACCCACGTCGCGGGCAGCCAGCCGAGCCGCAGCGACAGACCGGCCACGAGCAGCAGCGCCAGGACGAAGTCGGGTACGGCGTTCAGCGCGAGCGTCACGGAGGTGACCGACCGGTCCAGGCGGCCGCCCTCGCGCAGGCCGGAGACGATGCCGAGCAGCACCGCGAGGGGGACGACCACCACCAGGGTCACCGCGGCGAGCACCAGCGTGATGCCGGCCGACCCGGCCAGGATGTCCAGCACCGGGCCGCCGCTGACCAGCGACGTGCCGAGGTCACCGGTGAGTACGCCCCCGGCCCAGTCCGTGAAGCGTTCCAGGGGCGGGCGGTCCAGCTGGAGCTGCTCGCGCAGCGCCGCCACCTGCTCGGGTGTGGCGTCCTCGTTGTTGCGGACGTCCGCCGCGTCGCCGGGCAGCAGCGACGTCAGCAGGAACACCAGCACCGTGAGCAGGGCGAGTTGTACGGCTCCGAGGGCGAGGCGTTGCAGGGCGTACCCACGCATCGTCAGGCCAGCCACACCTTGTCGAAGCGGGCTGAGTCGAGGGTGTTGGGCGGAGCCTCCTCGACGCCGCGTACGCGGGAGGAGACCGCGTTCAGCCAGTCCGGGTGGCCCCACATCAGCAGCCCGCCCTCGTCGTGGACGGTGCGCTGGAGGTCCCCGTACAGCCGGGTGCGCTCTCCCTCGTCGGTCGTGGACTGCGCCTTGGCGAAGGCCGTGTCGAAGTCCTTGCGGCGCCACCCGGACGCGTTGAAGGCCGACTTGGTCAGCAGCCGGTCGTTGAGGTACGTCGGGATCGTCATCGCGCCCGAACGGTGGCTGCCCATCACGCCCTTGGTCAGCTGGTCCTTGAAGTACGTCTCCGAGGAACCGGTGGTGACCTTGATCCGCAGGCCCGCGTCGGACGCCTGCTCGGCGAAGAGGGTCGCCGCCTCCACGAAGCCGGTGGCCACGGAGGAGGTGTAGATGGAGATCGTCTTGTTGAGCACCCCGGCCTCCTTCAGCAGGGCGCGCGCCTCGGCGACGTCGCGCTTCCGCTGCGGGATGTCCTCGGGGTAGTACTGGTAGCCCTTGCCGAACATGTCGTTGCCGACGACGCCCTGGCCGGCCAGGACGACCTCGACCAGCTTCTCGCGGTCGGCGAGCAGCTTGAACGCCAGGGTGACATCGGGGTTGTCGAAGGGTTCCTGGTCGCACTTCATGACGATGGCGTGGGCCGTGCTGCCCTTGGCGGCGACGATCCGTACGGACTTGTCGGCGGCGGCGGTACGGGCGAAGGTCGGCGTCATCTCGTAGCCGTACTCCGCCTCACCTCCCCGCAGGGCGTTGCCGCGCGCGTCGGCGTCGGCGGACAGGATGCGCAGCTCGTCGACGTACGCCCCGCCGTCCCAGTGGTCGTCGAACCGCTCGGCGACGAACGACCGGCCGGCCTGGAACGACTTCAGCCGGAACGCCCCGGTGCCGACGGGCTCGGCCGGGTCGCTGTAGCGGGCACTGACGATGGCGGTGCCCAGCGTGCCGAGCAGCGCGGGCAGTTCGGCGCTGGGTCTCTTGAGGGCGATCTCTACGGTGTTCTTGCCGACGCCCCGGCTCTTCTTCAGGTCGATGACCGACAGCAGGCCCTGCGCGAAGTGGTTGGTCGCCTTGGGGTCGAGGATGCGGCCGAAGCTGAACAGCACGTCTTCGGGCGTGAGCTTCTTCCCGTCGTGGAAGAGCGCCTCCCGGAGGGTGAAGCGCCACAGGGTGGCGTCGGCGTTGGCCTCCCACTTCTGGGCGAGCCGGGGCACCGGCGCCATGTCGGCGTCCAGGTCCACGAGCCGGTCGAACAGGGCCTTGGTGCGCGCCATGTCGATGGCGAGGGCCTCGGCGTGCGGGTCGATGGTCTCCTGCTCGCCGCCGCCCGTGAACAGGGCGCGGAACTGGCCGCCGCGCCTGGGCGCCGCCTTCCCGTCGGCCGCGGGGCTGCTCCCGGCGCCGGTTCCACAACCGGTGAGTGCCAGGGCTCCGGCTGTACCGGCGGCACCGGCCAGGGCGAGGAACTCTCGGCGGTTCCGGAATATCGACATGCTGCTCCCAGATCACTTGGCGTGGACGACGCGCACGGAACTCCCGGGGGCAGAAAGCGCAACCGGGCCGTGGCGCCGAAAGCTTTACTTAAATGAAAATGATTGTCAATGCAGTCTGATGTTTCGTGGGACGACATCGCCCCGGTCCGATCGGCGCTCGTCGGCGGGAACCAGCGCCCTCCTCCTTCCGACTCCTGTCGGAAGCCGGAGAACGAAGGAGGTGGGATGGACGGTCTCGATGTGCGGATGCGTGGCGTCGACTGCCGGCACGGGCGGGTGGATGCCGTACGGGGTGTGGATCTCGACGTCCCGGCGGGTGAACGCCTGGCGCTGACCGGCACCAACGGATCGGGCAAGACCACGCTGCTGCGGGCGGTGCTTGGCCTGCACCGGCAGGCGGCCGGTGAGATCCGGATCGGAGGCCGGACGACCGGGTCGGCGGCCGAGTGGGCGTGGCGGCGGCGGGCGTGCGCGTGGATTCCACAGAAACCGGCGGCCGGGCGGTTCCCCCTGCTGGGCGGGGAACTGCTGGCGAGCAGCGGCGCGCCCGAGGAGGCCGTCGAAGCGGCGGCGAAACTCGGTGTCGGGCACCTCGTCGGCCGGGCACTGCACACGCTCTCCGGGGGCCAGTTGCAGCGCATGTACCTGGCCCGGGCGGTCGGCTGTGTCGCGGCGGGAGCTGGTGTGCTGCTGGCCGACGAGCCCACCGCCGCCCTCGACTTCTCCGGGCAGGAGGAGGCGACCGACGTCCTGCTGTCGCTGCCGGTCACCCTGATCGTGGTCACGCACGACCGGGCGCTGGCCGCCCGCTGCGAGCGGGTGCTGGAGATGGCCGCCGGGCAGCTCCGGGAGGTCGCATGACGCTCGCGGCCGATCTCGGCCAGCTTCTGCAGCTCCTGCCGGTGCAGCGGGCGGGGATCACGCTGCTGCTGGCGGCCGTCGGGCTACCCGTCGTGGGTGTGGTGATCGTGGGGCTGGACATCATGCCCGTCCGGTTCGCCATGATGCACGTGGCTCTGCTGGGCATCGCGATCGGCATGCTGACCGGACTCGACCCCATGCTGTGCGCGCTGCTGGCGTGTGCGCTCGCGGGCGCCGGTGTCGCCCCACTGGCCCGTACACCGGACGGCCTGTCCGGGGCGATGGGGCTGCTGATGAGCCTGGCCATCGCGGCGGCCCTCCTGTTGCTGGCCGTCTCGGGCGTCAACGCCTCGGGGGCGTTCGCGCTGCTGTGGGGCTCGATCCTGTCGGTGGGCACCCCGGACCTGGTGGTCGTCGGAGCTCTCGCCGTCGCCGTGCCCGCGCTGTTCTGGTGGCGGCGTCGCGACCTCGCGCTGCTGCTGTACGACCGCGAACTCGCCCTGTCGTCCGGCGTACCGGTGCAGCGACTGACCCTGCTGCTGCTCGTACTGGTCGCGGTGGCGGTCGCCGGCGCGATCAAACTGACCGGCGCGCTGCTCGTCGACGCCCTGACCCTGCTGCCCGCCCTCGCCGCGCGCCGGCTCGGTACGTCGCTGACGTCGATCACCGTCTGGGCCGTCGGTATCGGCGTCGTGGTCAACCTGACCGGTTTCCTCGTCGCCCTCACCCTGGACCTGCCTCCCGGGCCGGTCCTCGTCCTGACGGCGGGGGCCGTGGTCCTCGCCGTCCATCTCGTACCCGAACGGAGAATCAGCTCATGGCGCGCACCCGCGTCCGTATCATCCACCGCATCGTCACCTCCCTCGCACTGACCGCCGGGCTCGCCCTGACGGCCGCCTGCGGTACGTCGGACGGCTCGTCGTCCGGGGAAAAGTCCGGCGGGAAGCACGGGCGCGACGGGGCGCCGGTGGTCGTGGCCACCACGACCTGGGAAGGGGCGTTCGCGAAGGCGGCGGGCGCGAAGGACGTGAAGGTGATCGTGCCGCAGTCCGTGCACCACGCGCCCGACTACGATCCCAAGCCGTCGGACCTGGCGGCGGTGGCCGAGGCCGACTTCGTGTTGTACGCGCCGTTCGAGCCGTACGCGGAAAAGATCAAGGAAGCGGCGGGTTCCGAAGCGGAGCTCGTCGAGGTGGCTCTCGACAACGACGCCGACAAGGTGACCGCCGAAGTGGCGCGGCTGGGTGAGAAGTTCGGCACCCAGGACGCCGCAGCGAAGTGGAAGGCGTCGTTCGGTACGGAGTACGCCGAGCTCCAGGCGGATCTGAAGGCCGCCTGGCCCGGTGGAAAGGCCCCGGCCGTGGTGACCCAGGTCTTCACCGCGTGGTCGGCGAAGATGGCCGGCGCGAACGTCGTGGGGACGTACGGTCCGGAGGCCGTGACCGCCAAGCAGCTCGCCGAACTCTCGGCGAAGAATCCCGCCCTGGTGCTGGACAACGCGCACATGTCGACCGGGGTGGCGCTGCCGGACGCGGGTGTGAAACAGGTGAAGGTCGTCAACTACCCGGGCGAGGAGCTGGATCTGCTGCCGGTGTACCGGAACGCCGCCACCGCGGTGAAGCAGGCCATGACCGGTTGATCAGCGGTGCGATGGGGGGTGCGGGACCGCCTCGCGGCCCCGCACCCCCCATCGCCCGTGTCAGGCGGTCTGTGGCACCGGCGTGGCGAACCGTTCCCGCAGGGCGGCCCCGTCCGGCTTGCCCGCCGGTGTGAGCGGCAGGGCGTCGAGCACCAGCAGCCGCTCGGGGTGCTTGCGGCGCTCCAGCCCGCGGCCGTCGAGATGGGCGCCCAGCTCCTCCAGCGTGGGCGCCCGCCCGTCCCGAGGCACCACGCAGGCCGCCAGCCGCTCACCCATCAGCGGGTCCGGCACCCCGACGCACACCACGTCCCGGATCAGTGGATGCGAGGCCAGCTCCACCTCGACCTCGGCGGGGCTGACGTTGGCGCCCCCTCGAATGACGATGTCCTTCAGTCTCCCGACGACACGCAGCGTGCCGTCCTTGTCCAGCAGCCCGAGGTCCCCGGTGCGCACCCAGCCGTCCGTCGTGCGGTACCGGGAGTCGAGCTCCGGGGCGCCCACGTAGCACAGCGGCGTCATCGGGCCGCGCGCGACGATCTCGCCGACCACACCGGCGGGCACCTCCTCCAGGGCGGGCGCGTCGGGGACCGCGATACGGATGTCCGCGACCCGCGGGTCCGGGCGCCCGGCCAGCACCCCCGGCCCCTCCGCACCCACGGGCTGTCCGGTCAGCCCCGTATGGCAGTTGACGCCGTCGGCGGACCCGTACAGGTTCACCACCGGGCAGCCGAAGACCTGTCGCGCCTCCTCGGCGGTGGCGGCGTCGAGCACCGAACCGCCCAGGACCAGCGCGGTGGGCGAGGGCAGAGTCCGGGGTGCCTCGGCGAGCCGGTCCAGCATCATCCGGATCATGGTCGGCACCCCGAGCACATGCGTCGGCTCGTGCTGGGCGATGGCGTCCAGGGCCGCCTCGGGCGTGAAGTGGTCGAGCAGCACGAGCGTGCCGCCGTGGCGGGCGAGCGCGACGGCCGTGCCATTGCTGCCGAACGCGGAGGCGAGCGGCACCAGGAACAGGCAGCGCGGCGGCCGGCCGCCCTCGGGTATGAGCGAGGCCAGGAAGTTTCCGCGGCCTCCGGCGAGCGCGTTGTGCGAGTACGCGATCATCTTCGGCTCCGCCTCGGAGCCGGAGGAGACCAGGATGCGTACGGCCGTGTCCGGGTCGGGGCGTGCCGGCCGGAACGCCGCCGGGTCCGTGCGCAGCAGGCGGGACAGCGGGACGCTGCCCTCGGGGACGGTGTCCGGCGGTCCGGCGGCGATCACCGTACGCAGGGCAGGGAGTTCGTCCTCCAGGGCGAGGAGGCAGTCGGCGAGGTGACAGCCCCGGTGTTCGGTGACGGTGATCACCGCGACCGCTTGCGAGCGGCGGAGCAACGAGGCGGCCTCGCGTACACCGCGCCCGACGGGGAAGGGTAGCGCGACGGCGCCGAGCGCTGCGAGCGCGAGATCGGCGATGACGGCGTTGCGGCCGGCCGGCAGCTGGACGCCGACCACGTCACCCGGCCGGATACCCAGCTCGGCGAGCCCGGAGGCCAGCGACCGGACCTTGCGGTCCAGGGCGGTGTAACAGAGCTTGCCCTTGGCGTCGATGAGGGCGGTGCGGTGGGCGTCGGCCATCTGGTGGGCCCGGTAGAGGCTGTAGAGGTCGAGGTCGGGGCAGGTGCCGTCGGCCGCCCACGAGCGGCGCAGCTGTGCGGGCAGAAGGTCGTTCAGGGTCACGGTCATGCGAAGCTCCAGGGGTCGGGAACAGCGGGAGCACCGTGCGCGTCCCGGCTGATCGAGCCGGCGAAGCGCGGGTCGTGGTGCAGGTCGGAGAGGTCGGTGGTGACGGCGGCGGCGGTCACGCCGTGGTCGCGCAGCCGGGCCAGCGCTGCCCCCGTGGGCAGGGCGCTCAGGTCGTGGGCGGCGGCCGGGGAGGCGTGGCCGTCCGCCGGGGCCACCCAGCCGTCGGCCGTCGGAAGCGGGCGGCGGAACCCGGCCGGGCGGCGTGGGTCGTGTCCCGCGGCGGCCCGTCGCCGGGCGGTCGCGGTGAGGATGTCGGCGGCGCCGAGCAGGGACGAGTCGACGCGTACGCCGCTGCCGGTGCGTTCGCGCAACAGCAGCCCCGCCAGCACCGCTTCCGCGCCGAGCAGCCCTCCGAGGACGTCGAGCAGGGTCATGAGCGAGGGCGCCGGCGGCTCGTCCACGGGGCGTACGGCTTCGCCGACGCCCGTGCGGGCCTGGACCATGAAGTCGGTGCCCATGGGAGCGCCGGGCAGCCGGTCCGCCCAGCCGCTCGTGTACGCGTACACAAGGGCGGGGTTGGCGGCGGCCAGGTGCTCGTGGTCGAGGCGGAGCTGGGTGGCCTTGCCGGGCGCCCAGTTGTGCAGGAACACATCGGCTTCGGCGGCCATGGCGACCAGTCGGTGGCGATCAGTGGGGGACTTGATGTCGATTTCGACGGCCCGCTTGCCCCGGTTGAGGGCCAGCCAGCGGGCGGAGACGCCGGAGCAGGCCGGCGGCATTCCGCGCAGCGGGTCGCCGCCGGGCGGCTCGATACGGACGACATCGGCGCCCAGCAGGCCCAGCAGATGTGCGGCCAGTGGTGCCTGGATGCGGCGGCCGGCCTCCAGCACGGTCATCCCGGCGAGCGGACCCTGTGCTGGGGCGGGCCGCCTGGTGTACGAGGCGTCGTGCGGCCGCAGTGACCAGGGCGGTGCGTCATCCATGGCCCGGCCGGCGAGGGGGTGGAGGGGGCAGGCTTCGGCGCCGGAGGTCTCGGCGGCGTACCGGATGCGCTCCCACGTGCTCGCCCGGGCGGTGGTGTGCAGGGATGCGGGGAAGGGCGCGCAGGCGGTGGCGTAGCGGAACTGGAACGGCCGCCATCCGGCCCGTATCGCCTGCTCCGGGGCATCGAGCGCCCGCCAGAAGGCCGCCCACGCACCCGGGTCGAGCGTCTCCAGTTCGAAGGCCGTGCCGTCCGCCGCCGTGAACGGCGGGCCTCCGGGGGCCACTTCCGCCGCCTCCCCCTCCTCGGCTCCCGCAGCGGCGAGGTACTGGGAGACCGCCAGCAGCCCGGCCCGGTCGGCGTACGTCGACACCCGCGTCACCCCGCCTCCGCGTGCCTGCGCGATCAGCCCGGCCAGCATGGCCTGCACGGTGAGCACGGCCGTGGCGGTGGCGGCGTAGTCGACGCCCAGTCCGCGCGGGCTGCCGTCGCGGCGCCCGTGGACCGCCATGATGCCGGTGGCCGCCTGCACCGTCGCTTCGTCGCACAGCTCCTCGGCCCGTTCGGACCATGCGGTACGCGCGGTGACGAAGCCCGACTCGGCTCCGCTGATGCTCATCTCCACACCGGCATGGCCGTCCGCTTGAGCGCCCAATAGCCGCAGATGCTCCGCGACGAGGCCGGCGCCGGGGCCCGGCTGCCCGGACGCCTCCAGGCGCAGCCCGTCGAGCGGCCGCACCGGCCGCGTGGTGGCTGGTGACGCCATGCTTCTCCCCCTCCTGGGACCTACGGAACGCGGGAACCAGGGAGTCGTCGCCTCCGACCAGTTCCACGGAGCAGGCAGTCGGACAGCCCTTCCCATGGGTTCCCGGAGAGCTGAAGGAATGTGATGGCACGGTATGAAGGGGGCCCTCAATGCCCGGCCGAAGTCGCCGGTCTGAGGGACCGTATCGCCGACTTCGTACGCGACCGGGTCATGCCGTGCGAGACGGTGCTCGACCGGGGCGGTCCCGAAGCGGCGGCCACGCTGCGCAGGCTCCAGGACGAGGCCAGGGAGCGGGGGCTCTGGGCACTGCCCCTACCGGCCGGTCTGGGCGGCCAGGGGCTGCCGCTCCTGTCGTACGCGCATGTCGCCGAGGCCGAGGGGGCCAGCGACCACGGGCCCGCCGCCCTGGGCTCCGCACCGCTGCTGGATGTCCTCATGCTCCGGCGGCACGGCAGCCCGGCCGTGCGCGAGCGGTACCTCAAGGCGCTGGTCGCGGGGGAGCGTCGCACGTGTTACGCGATGACCGAACCCGATGCGCCGGGCACCGATCCGTTCCTCACCGTGACCCGCGCCGAGCCGGGTCCGGACGGCCGCTGGACGGTGAGCGGCCGCAAGTGGTTCACCAGTGGGGCCGCGGACGCCGACCTGGTCACCGTCCTGGCCCGCACGGACGGTGCGGCGCCGGACCGGGACGGGCTGTCCCTGCTCCTGGTGCCCACCGGGACCCCCGGCTTCCGCGTGACGCGCGAGCTGCCGGTGTGGGGTGCGGCGGGCCAGGCGGAGTTCGAACTGGACAAAGTCGTGGTCGACGCCGACCATCTGCTCGGCGAGCGGGGGCAGGCGCTCGTCATCGCGGCCGAGCGTCTCCAACTGGGCCGCACGCTGCGCTCCTTGCGCTGGCTGGGCCAGGCGCGGCGCGCGTTCGACCTGATGAGGGAGCGGGCGATGACCCGTACGCGATCACGCGGACCGCTGGGGGATTTCCAGCTCGTCCAGCAGCACGTCTTCGAGGCGCTTCTCGCCCTGCGTACCACCCGCCCCCTGGTCTTCGAGGCCGTGGCCCGCCTCGACGCAGGACTGGACGCCCATGTGGAGGTGGGCCTCGCGAAGGTCGCCGCCGCGCGGACGCTCCAGCAGGTCGCCGACTCCGCGATCCAGGTGTACGGGGCAGCGGGCCTCGGCCCCGACACCCCCCTTCCGGCCCTCTTCCGCACGGGCCGCGCGGCGCGCATCCTGGACGGCCCGGACGAACTGCACATCGCGTCCGTGGCCCGGCGGGTCCTGCGGGACGACTGACCTACGCCTCACGGACGTCGATGAGCCCGGTCGTGGCGGCGAGTGCGTACGCCAGGAAGAAGGTCCCCCACACCAGCTCGTGCCGCACCGCGACACCCTTGGCGAGGTCGTAGCAGCCGTCGAGCAGCCGTCCGTCGTCCGTCAGGTGGACGCGGACGAGCTCGCCCAGCACCGCTTCGGCCTGTTCGTACCGGCCCAGCTTCAGGAGCGCCCACGCGGTGATCGCGGCGGCGGAGGTGTCGACGGGGCCGTCCGGCCGGTCCTCGTCGGCGAGCGGAACCAGCGGCCGGGGGATCAATCCGGGCGTGTCCGGGTGCCGCGCGGCCTCGGCCACCGCGAGCAGCAGCCAGGCACGCCCCCTGCTCCACCCCGGCGGCGGTTCGGCGCACGCCGACCACCCGGCTTCCGGGTCCCACCGTGACGCCGAACTGAACGGACCCTCGCCGCAGGACAGCCGCAGATGGGTCCGCAGATGCGACTCGGCCGCCCGCCTGTCCACCGTGGCCAGCAGCGGCACCATCCCGGGAACACCGTCGGCGCGCGCCAGCAGCCGCGGCCCGCCGAAGGCGGACCCCCACGGCACCAGCCCCAGTTCCGAGTCGTACGCCCCCAGGCATCTCCGGGCCGCCCGCTTCCGCAATCGCGTCGCCCGCTCGTCGCCGCCCGCAAGGGCCGTCCCGTACCAGAAGATGAGCCCACGGGTGGCACTGTCCGCGTCGGTCCAGTCCGCGAGGCGTGCGGTCACGTCGCTCGCCGCGTCCAGGTCGTACGCGGCTCCTGTGTGCCGGGCCCGAAGCCACAGCAGCCCGGCCCAGAAGCCGCCGGTCCACGACCCCCGCCCGGTCGTCGTCCACCGTCCCGTGTCCGGCTCGGCGAACAGCGGAAAACGGCCGGCGGTCGCCTCTCGCGTGGCCGCCACCCGGTCCAGCACGGCGGCGAGAGCCCGCCCGTGCAGCGTCGTCACGACTCCGCCCGGTGGTCCCGTACCGCCCACAGCAGCGCCACCGCACACGCCACCGCGAACTCCCCCGCCACCAGCAGCCAGCCGGCACCGTAGTGCCCGGCCTCGGCCAGCAGACCGAACAACGGCGGCCCGACCGCGAACCCGGCGAAGAACCCCGCCGACACCAGCGCCGAGTCCTGTCCGGCCCGGCCGGGCGCGGCGCGCTGCATCACCAGCACCATGGACACGGCGTTGCCCGCGACCGCGAACACCCCCATGGCCACCGCCGCGACCCACGCCAGCGGACGGGCGTGCGCCGCCACCATCAGGAGCAGCGCCGCGCCGACCGCGCCCGCCGCCAGTACACCCGGCAGCCACACGGCGCGCCGCGGTCGTCCGGCCACCTTTGACCACCCCACCCGGCCTGCGATGCCCGCCACACCGAGTACGGCGACGAGCGCGCCCGCCGCCGTCGGCCCCAGGGCGAGCCGCTGGACACCGTAGAGCGCCACGTACGTGTTGACGGAGGCGATTCCGCAGCCCAGCAACAGCGAGAACACCATCAGCCAGGCGATCATGCCCCGTGGCACCAGCGGGACGCGTACGCCTGCGGCCGCCGCCGGGCGGTCCACCGGCAGAATGCGTGCCGCCCACAGCGCCGCGACGGCCGCCGCGCCCGCCGCCACCCACACCGCGCCCCGCCACCCGGCGACGGCAGCCAGTGCGGCGAGGGGCAGCCCCGCCGCGAAGGCCCCCAGTTGCACGCCGGACTGCTTCAGGCCGGTCACCGGGCCGCGCCGCTCGGGGGGCACCACAGCCAGGATCGCCTTGTTGGTCGCGGGGTTGGCCAGCGCCTGCGGAAGCCCGCCCAACGCCACCGCGAGCAGCAACACCGAGGCGCCGGGAGCCGCGCCGATCAGCACCAGCGCGGCGGCCGACCCCGAGAACAGCGCCACCAGACAACGGCGCGGACCCCACCGGTCCACCACCCGCCCTCCGACCGGGGAGAGAGCGGCCGCCGCCCCGAAACCGATGGTGGTCGTCAGCCCCAACACAGTAGGGGAGATGCCCAGTTCGCCAACGAGACGCGGGCCCAGGGCTCCCAGCAGGAACAACTGCATCATCGAGAACGCCATGGCGCAGGTGAGCAGCGCCGTGAGAGCCCGGCCTCCGTGCTTCTCCACTGTCACTTCCGTTGCCACGGACGCCCCCTCCTTGCCTCCGCCCCATCCCGGGAGGTCTCCCGGGCGTCGACAGAAGTCGACTCGGGACCACCCCAAGTTCCCAGCCGTTCACGTGACTTGGCTCACAAGCGCGAGGCTGAGCGCGGAAGAAGATTTCTTCCGTACCGGACCTCGGATGCAGGTGGAACGGATGCGAGGATGTGGCCGTCATGAGTGGAGAGTGGGTGTCTCGCGCGGTACGGGCTGCGGTCTTCGCGGCCGTCTGCGTGCTGCTCGCCGCACTCGGCCACATCCTCATGTCGGAGTCCACCGTCCCGTGGTGGGCCTTGGCCGTGAGCACTCTGGCCGTCGGCGGGGTGGCGTGGGTCCTCGCCGGGTGCGAGAGAGGGCTGCTCACCGTCAGCTCGGTCGCTGTCGTGACCCAGGGGGCGCTGCACGCCGGTTTCTCCCTCGTTCAGACGACAGCACCGGCCCACACCAGCGCGCACATGTCTCCCGGATCCATGGACCACATGCATGTGCACATGGGCCACCCGGGCATGGCTTCTCACGACCCGTACGCCACCGAGTCCATGGGCCAGGCGATGCACGGCGCGGGCTCGATGTCCTCGACGGGCATGCTGGCCGCCCACCTGCTGGCGGCCCTGCTCTGCGGCCTGTGGCTCGCGCACGGCGAACGGGCCGCCTTCCGGATCCTCCGCGCCTGCGCCGGCTGGTTCGTCGCCCCACTCCACCCGCTGCTGCGGCTGCCCACACCGCCGCACCGTCCGCGTGTCCGTGCCCGCCGCGAACATCCGGTCCGCACGCCACACCGCCTGCTCCTCGTCTGTGCCCTCACCTTCCGGGGTCCGCCCACGGGGACCGCTGTCAGCTGACAGCCGGCTCCCCGAAGCCTCGCGCTTCGGGCACCGGCCGCGCGACGCATCGCGCGGCCGTACGACATCACCGGATCCACCCGACCGAGACCCAGCAGGCGGATCCGGACCGGAACTCCCAG
Organism: Streptomyces sp. ISL-99; assembly: GCF_018614005.1. Classification (NCBI taxonomy): domain Bacteria; kingdom Bacillati; phylum Actinomycetota; class Actinomycetes; order Kitasatosporales; family Streptomycetaceae; genus Streptomyces; species Streptomyces sp. ISL-99. Next base: position 23,998 of record NZ_JAGGPC010000011.1, on the reverse strand, counting down.
AAGGACACCAGGCGATGACCCCTGCCCTGCTCTCGTCCACGCCGCGATGCACCAGCAGACAACGGCACGACGACGCGTTGATAACGTCATGGGCGCTCGCCGCCCGCAGCGGGGACCCCGAAGCGATCGACCGTTTCGTGCGGGCCCTGCAGCGCGACGTACGGCGCTACGTCACTTACCTCAGCGCCGACCCGCAAGCGGCCGACGATCTGACCCAGGAGACGTTCCTCAGAGCCCTGGGCAGCCTGCACCGCTTCGAGGGCCGTTCCTCGGCGCGCACCTGGCTGCTCTCCATCGCACGCCGCACGGTGGTCGACAGTCTCCGGTACGCCGCCGCGCGTCCCCGTCTTTCTGACACTGACGACTGGCTGTCCGCCGCGGAACGCGCCCAGGGCCGCGACGCACCCGGGTTCGACGACGGGGTGGCGCTCGCGGAGCTGCTCGCCCTGCTTCCCGACGAACGCCGTGAAGCCTTCGTCCTCACCCAGCTGCTGGGCCTGCCGTACGCCGAAGCCGCACTCGCCAGTGGCTGCCCGGTCGGCACGGTCCGCTCCCGAGTCGCCCGTGCCCGTACGGCACTGATCGAGCTGCTGTACGACGCCGAAGACGTCGGCGTACCCGGGAAACGACCGGCCCCGCCGTCACGGCGGGCACCGGTCCGGCCCGCCGAGCCCCTGTTGAGTTCCGCCGCCTGAGCCCGGGACGCCCTCGTCGCGCAATTGTCCAGCAGGACGAAGAGACTTCCATCGGAGCAGGCGCTGGAGCGGCTCGGTAGCGAGGCGTGGACCGAGCTCTAGCCACGCGGCATACGTGTGATCGCCACCATCGCCGCGTCGTCGCCCAGGCAGCCCTCGGGTGTGTGGGCCAGCAGGTCGTCGCGCAGGCGGCGCAGCAGGTCGGCCGGTCCGGCACCGGACCAGGCGGTGACCCGGTCGGACAGGGGGTAGAAGGCGCCGGACGCGTCGCGGGCCTCGATGACGCCGTCCGTGTACAGGAGAACGGTGTCACCCGGCTCGAAGGCGAAGGTCTCCGCGGCGAAGGAGGAGTCCACGAATTGGGTGAGCCCGAGCGGCGGGGCGGGGTGGGACACGTCGAGGGAGGTGACCTGTCCGTCGCGCAGCAGGAGCGGCGGTGGGTGGCCGCAGTTGACCAGATGGAGGGCCGGTGCGTCGTCGGGGACGTCGAGTACGGCCGCGGTGATGAATCCCTCGCTGTGGTCCGCCCTGCCGGAGCCGGCTGCTGCGGGGTCGTCCAGGTCCGACGTGACCGTTCCTTCCAGGTAGGTCACAAGCGTCGGGAGGTCGGTCTCCTGGTGTGCGGTGGCCCGGAAGGCACCCAGGACGAGGGCGGCGTCCCCGACGGCCTCCAGACCCTTGCCGCGTACATCACCGATGATGATCCGGGTGCCCCGCGCCGTACGGGCGGCGGCGAAGAGATCACCGCCGATCTGCGCCTCGGCCTCGGCGGCAAGGTAGACGCAGCCCACCCGCAAGGGGCCGATCCGGGGCGGCAGTGGCCGCAGCACGACCTCCTGGGCGGCCCGGGCGACGGAGCGCAGTTGCGTCAGTTGCTTCTCGTGTTGTTCGCGCAGGTGGGCGAAGAAAGTGACGAAGACGGAGATCAGGATCAGGGCGGTGAGCTGGAAGCTGTGGTTCAGGTCGGTCAGGCTGGTGCGTACGATCGCGACGACCGGCTGGGCAAGGACGGCGACCGCGCCGACGAAGCCGGTGGTGCGCGGACCGGCGAACGACGCCGTGATGGCGGGGGCCGCGGCGAGGAAGGGGCCGAGGTGGACCTCGGGCGGGGCGAGGATGTCGACCACCGTGACGAGCACGATGAGGGCGAGGGGTACCGCCAGCAGCGCATGCCCCGGCTCCCATGACCCGGCGCGACCGCGGGCCAGCCGTCCAGAACCCATGACTCCTGGATACACCCACTCGTGGCCGTCCACCTCCGCTGCCGCGGCGATTCCTTTTTGCTGACCACCACGGGGCAGCCGCATGAGATGTGGTGACTTCATGGGCCGTTCTCAGCAGGAAATCGAGATGGTCCGCAAGAAATCGGTGGGGGGCACCCGCCTCAGGCATATGGCCCTGCCAGCCGTGCGGTCTCGCCGCAGGCGGTCGAGGCTGGGGACGATCGCCGGACCGTTCGGCGGCCTGGACGAGCCCAGAGGGAAAAGGTCATGGACTTCAGCAAGCTGGCGTCTCCGTTGGCGGCGTCGTACGAGCGTTACGAGAGCGAGGGCCGCAGGCGGGCTCCGCTTGAGGGACAGGCCCGGATGCTGGGCCTTGTCTCGGTCCGGGAGCGGGCCAAGCCGCTACGCGTCGTGGTCTCGCTGGAGTGCGATCCGGACGCCTCGCTGGAGGACCTGGGCGAGGGGGTCGAACTCAACGAGGGCGGCAGGAAGGTGCGTACCGCCATCGTCGCGATGGACGCTCTTCAGCGGCTCACCGCGCACCCCGGCGTCAAGCGCGTGGTACCGGCCACCCAGCTGCGCCCCTGTCTGAATCGGGCACAGGAAGCGGTCGGCGTTCCGGCGTTCCGAACGAACTCCGGAATGACGGGCAAGGGTGTCGTCGTCGGAATCATCGACACCGGCCTCGACCCACTGCACCCGGAATTCAGCGGGCGGGTCGAGCGTATCTGGGACCAGACCATGCTCGGCGGCTCAGGTGTGCCGGAGGGCGGGTACGGGGCGGAGTTCTCCGGTGCCGCGCTGTCCGCGGCCACGTTGTCGCGGGACACCGGCGGTCACGGCACCCACGTCGCCGGGATCGCCGCGGGCGTGGAGGGCGTCGCGCCCGAGGCGCGGCTCGTGATCGTCAAGACCGACTTCCAGGACGCCCACATCATCGACGGCATCCAGTACATCTTCCGGGTCGCGCGCGACCTGGACATGCCCGCGGTGGTCAACCTCAGCCTGGGCGGGCACTTCGACTCGCACGACGGAACCGACCCGATGTCGCTGGCGATCGAGGAGGAGTCGGGCCCGGGCGCGATCGTCTGCTGTGCCGCCGGCAACGAGGGCGACGACGACCTCCACGCGCAGATCAAGGTCCCCGAAGGCACTGTCCGCTCGATCCCCTGTCACCCCGGCAGACTCTTGGACGCACCGGACATCTTCTGGCTCAATGGCTGGTACGGGGGCAGCGACCGGTTCGATATCGCCATGGCTTCCCCGTCGGGAGCGACGACTCCGTTCCAGTCCGTACTGACCTCCGGCTCGCCCGTGCGCACTTTCGATCTGCCGGAGGGTGCGGTCCAGATCGTCACTCCGGGCATCGACCCGGCCAACGGGGACATCAACTTCTTCGTGCAGGTGGAGCCGACGAGTTCCGGCACCGGCACAGCCCTGAGCAAGTGGCGGCTGCTGGTCCGCGGGGCGGCGGTGACCGACGGCACGATCGACGTCTGGGTGCTCGGCCGCTCGGACGCCCGGACGCAGCCGCAGTTCAGCGGCCCGTCCGTGCATGACGCGATGAAGATCGGCTCGCCCGGCGCCGCCTCGTCGGCGATCACCGTGGCCGCTTCCGCCACGCGCACGGAGTGGAGGGACTTCAACGGCGCTGACCAGCAGGCCCCGTGGCTGCAGCTCGGTGACATCGCGAGCTTCAGCAGCGAGGGCCCACGCCGGGACGGGGCGCACAAGCCTGACATCACCGCCCCCGGCGCCATGATCATTTCTGCGCTGTCCCGTGACGCCGTCGACCTGCCGCGCCACTTCATCACGAGCGACCGCCACGTCGCCTTCCAGGGGACCAGCATGGCCACGCCGTTCATCGCCGGGATCGGCGCGCTGGTCCTGCAACGCGACCCGGGCTGTGACCCCGGGAAGTTCAAGAACCTCCTGCGGGACAACGCCACGGTTCCCGGAGCAGGCCCGGGAGCCTTCGACCCCAAGTGGGGCCACGGTCTCCTCAACGCCGCCAACCTGTGACCATCGGCCAGTGGACTATCAGAAACTCGACACTTCCCTCGCCCTGGCCGTCGACGCCAAGGGCCGTGCCCCGGAGGCACGAGACCTGTCAGTGCTCGTACGCCTGGTGGCGCCGCCCTCGGACGTGCAGCTGGCGCAACTGCAGGGCGCCGGAGTGGACAGCGCGGCCGCGGGGCGCACGGTGGTGACCGGGACCCTCTCCCGCCGGGACGTCGAAACGCTCTCGGGCCAGCCCTGGGTGCTCTCCCTCACCCTGTCCGCCCAGCGGCGTCCGGCCGGTCCGGCCTGAGCCGCCGCACGTCTTGAACGACCGCTCCCGAACAGGGGCGTAACGGACCAGTTACCTCCGGATAGTTGACCGCTGAAGGGTGCGCCTCTAACGTTTCGCGTTCGGCGTTCGGAATGACATACGACGTACGAGATACCGGACGATTTGACGGAGTGTTGGGAGGACGGCGCGGGGGCCGGCCCCGAGGTGCGGAGACGGTGTGGACGAGCGGGCGGTACGGCGGCGGGTCGAGGCGGCGCGGGCAGGGGGCCGGCAGGCGATGGAGGACCTCGTCGCCGCCGAAATGCCGATCGTCTACAACATCGTCGGCCGCGCCCTGAACGGCCACCCGGACGTCGACGACATCGTCCAGGAGACGATGCTCCGCCTCGTCCGCTCCCTCGGCGAGCTCCGGGACCCCGCCCGCTTCCGCTCCTGGTTGGTGGCCATCGCCATGCGCTGCATACGCGACCGGGCCCGTGCCCGGCAGACCGCTCCCCTCCTCTCGGTCCTGGCCGATGAGCGCGAACCGGCCGACACCGGCGGCGACTTCGTGAACATCACCATCCTGCGGCTGGGCCTGGAAGGGGAGCGCCAGGAGGTGGCGGAGGCCACCCGCTGGCTGGACGAGGACGACCGGCAGCTGGTGTCGCTGTGGTGGCTCGAACTCGCAGGCGAGCTGAACCGGCAGGAACTCGCCGAGGCGGCCGGCTGGACCAAGCAGCACACCGCGGTACGCGTCCAGCGGCTCAAGGAGCGCCTGGAGACAGCACGTTGCCTGGTGCGGGCGCTGGGCGCCGCACCGCCGTGCCCCGGCCTGTCGGAGGTCACCGCCGACTGGGACGGCACCCCGGACTCGGTGTGGCGCAAGCGAATCGCCCGGCATCTGCGGGACTGTCCGCGCTGCGGACGGCCGGCAGCCGACACGGTTCCGGCGCAGCGGTTGCTGGTGGGGCTCGGCCTGGTCCCGCTGCCCGCCGGGCTCTCCCTGCACGCCCTGCACGTACTGGGCTCCGGCGGCACCGCCGCCCAGATGGCCGCAGCACCCGCGCCCCTGGCCGCGGATCCGGTCGGATGGCCGACTCAGCTGGTGCAGTTGCTGGCCAAGCCCGCCGTGGTCGGGGCCGCGGGAGTCACGCTGGTGGCCGGTGGCGCATTCGTCGTGTACGACCACGACGACGGGGCTTCCCGGCCGCCGCGCGCGGCCCAGGCCCCGACGTCCTTCCGTGCCCCCACCGCCTTACGTGCCCCGGACGCCTCGCAAGCCCCCACGCCCACCGGCAGCCCCACGCTCACCAGCAGCCCCACGCCCACCGCATCGGACTCGCCCCCGGCCGGCACCACTGCGTCGCGGACACCGGCCGGGCGCTACGGCACCGTCGTCGACACCGCCGACCGCGCACCGGACCCCCGCACGCCGCCCGCCGCGCTGCCGTACCGCCCCGAGTCCGGACTGAACACCTCGGCCGGGCCCAAGGCCGTCATGGAACACCGCGGCGACAACGTGACCCTGTCCGGCCGCGGCTACTTCCGGGTGCGCTGGCAGATCCTGCCCGCCGAACGCCCCGGATCCCTGGCCATGCCGACCTGGACCGGCCTCGACGGCAAGCTCTTCCACGTCGCCTCCGGCGGCGGCCGCCGCATGGACGACCAGAAGCCCGGTGTGCCGGACCGTCCGCACACCTGGATGGGCGCGCAGAGCACGGGCTTCACGGTGCTCCCGGCCGGTGCTCAACAGATGTGGCAGAACGAGTACTTCTACGTCGACGGGAAGGTCACCCTGCACCAGAACGAGCGCGGCGCCGACTACAACCTGATCGTCGAGCCCGCCACCCGGGCCGGGATCGACGACGACCTGCGCCGGCCGCCCGCACCGGACGAGGGGATCGTGCGCTACGGACTGGTGCGCGACAGCGGCACCGACTCGGCGCCCGTCCCGCAGTACCTCACGCGCGCCACGCCACAGGACCCCGCAGGGGTGGACCGGCGTTCCCGGGTGGTCCGGTGAAAGCGCCCACGTACCGGACGGAGCCGCCCGCCGGGGCCGTCGCCGACGCCGCTGCGGAGTTCCACGCCTTCTTCGAGCAGCACCATGCCGCCCTTGCCCGCCTCGCCCACCTGCTGACCGGCGACGCCGACGGCGCGGACGACCTGGCCGCCGACGCGCTGCTGGCGCTGTGGCACCGCTGGGACCGGGTACGCGCCGCCGAGCACCCGGCGGCGTACGCACGCGGCGTGGTCGCCAACATGGCGCGCAGCCGCACCCGCAGCGCTGTGCGGGAGCGCCGCCGGGTGACGCTCTTCTGGGCCGGCCACAGCGAGCAGACCGAGGGCCCGGACGTAGCGGCCGTGGTCGATGTGCGGGAGGCATTGCGCGGACTGCCGTTCCGCAAGCGGGCTTGCGTCGTACTGCGTCATGCCTTCGACCTCCCCGAGAAGGACGTCGCCCGGACCCTGGGAATCTCGGTGGGTACGGTGAAGAGCCAGACGTCCAAGGGGATGGCGGAGCTGCAGCGTCTGATCGGGCCGCAGCCGGCACGGCAGCACATACAGATGACCGTCGCGGACGCGGGAGGAGGAGCTGATGGACGACAGGCTGATGGACGGCGAGCACAAGGACGGCCGGCAGCGGGACGACGAGCTGCGCCGGCGACTGCGGGACGCGGCGGCCGCCCACCGGCCCGACCGCGAGCGGATGCTGGCCCGGGTGGAGCGCGGCATGGCCGGGCACGCGCCGCAGAAGACGTGGGCCGCCTGCCGCCCGGTGGCGCCCTGGCTGCGCATTGCGGGCGCGACGGCCGCCGTGGCCGGTGTTTTCGCGGTCGGCGGGTACGGCGTCGCCTCCGCGGTCCGGGGCGGTGAACCGAACCCGCAGACCGTGGCCACGACCCCGGCCGTTCCAGGTGTCCGACTTCGGCAAGCTGGTGCGCACCTGCGGCAACTGCTCCAAGCAGTACAAGCGCGCCATCATCGTGAATGACGTCGACGTCACCGCCCCGGGCAAGTCGATCGTCGGCATCAACACCAACTACGGTGACACGGCCGCGCTGCGCGACATCCGTATCCACGGAGACAGCAGCAGGAAGATCTCCACCTGCGACCGCTTCACCGGCAACAACACCGGCGCCGAGCCGACGAAGACGGGCAGCGGCCCGGACGGTACGTACTGCCGCTTCACGTCGGCGGACATCAGCTACAAGTAGGCAACCACTCCCGCACGTAGCCCTCGGCGGTGCGGCACGGCACCCACCCGGCCGTGCCGCACCGCGACCCGCTGGCCTGTGGCGTCGGTGGACCTGAAGGCGGGCGCCGTCACGCCGCTGTCCCAGCTGGGGCCGGTCGTGCGGAAGCGGCCCCGGAAACCGAAGTCGTCGAGGCCGCTTCCGCCCCCTGTCTCCGCCGCGCGGCGCAAAGGTTGCCGCGCGGCGGAGGATCCTGTCGGCGCTCAGGACACCACGGGCCAGCCGCTCTCCCATGTCAGGGTGTTGAGTCCCAGCTTGGGTGTTCCCTCGTCCTGCCCGTCGTAGTAGTGGTGGACGAGCACGTCGCGCCCGCGGTCGCGCATCACCGACTGACCGCCCGGCCCGATGTACCGGCCGTGCGTGGCGAGCACCAGGTCGCCGCCGCCCTCCAGCATCGGCTTGCCGCTGCTGTCGGTATAGGGGCCCTCGATGTTCGTGGACCGCCCCACCTTGATCTTGTACGTGGCGGTCAGGCCCGAGCAGCACGCGTCGTAGGAGTTGAAGAGGTACCAGTACGCTCCGTGCTTCACGAGCGTCGGCGCCTCGACCGCGTACGGCAGGTCGGGACGGGTCGCCAGATGGCGCACGGTCGTGTCGGAGGGGTCCGCGAGCCCCGTGCGCCGGTCCAGCTTGATCATGCGGATGCCGGTCCAGTACGAGCCGAACGCCATCAGCCTGCCGCCGTCCTCGACCACGTACGGGTCGATGGCGTTCCACGCGTCGCCCCGCTCGCTCGCGAACACCTTGCCGTGGTCGGTCCAGGTGCCGGGGCGCCCGGAGGCGGACGTGGCGAGGCCGATCGCCGAGTGGTTGGAACCCCAGGACGAGACGGCGTAGTACAGCCAGTACCTGCCCGCCCGGTAAGTGATCTCGGGCGCCCACGGGTCGGCCGTGTCGTTGTACCCGTACCACCACGCCGGCGGCTCGGCGAACGCGTCGGCCGCGGCCCGCTCCCAGTGCTTGCGGTCCTTCGAGACCCGGGCCTCCAGGCGGCCGTGCGTCGAATAGGCGACGTAACTCCCGTCCCTCAGGCGGATCATCGTCGGGTCGTGGATGACGGTGCCCCCGGTGACGGGCTGCGGGGCGGGGTAGTCGGCGGCCGTCGCGGTGGACGGCGCGAGGAGCAGGAACGCGTCGGCCAATGCCGCCACAGCGAGTCTCTTGCGCTGCACAGGAGGTGTTCCTTTCTACTGTCCGGCCAGGCCGGTGTGCGCCACACCGCTGACGATCTGCCGCTGGAAGAAGACGAACACGATGATCAGCGGAAGCCCGGCCATCAGGCCGCCTGCCATCAGCTGCGCCCACTGGATGCCGTAGGAGTTCATGACGGTCGCGATGCCGTTCGGCATCGTCATCAGGTCCGGTGATGTTGCGCAGCATCGGCAGCGTGATGTGCACCATGCGGTGCCAGGCGTTCGCACCGTCCAGAGACGCCGCCTCGTACAGATGCTGCGGGATGTTCTGCAGCGCCGCCAGGAACAGCAGGAAGCTGAAGCCGACCGTCCACCACAGGGTGGTGATCACGATGGCGATCACGGCGGTGGACTTCTGCGTCAGCCAGGGCGTCTCCAGGCCGAACACATGGTTGATCATGCCGGTGCAGGGATTGAACAGCCACTGCCACAGATTCGCGGCGACCGTGGACGGCAGCAGGAACGGGGCGAAGAAGCACAGCCGCCACAGCCACTTGGCGCGCTCGATGTGATGAGCGAGCACCGCGAGCAGAAACGCCAGAAGGACGATGCAGGGCACGACGAGCAAGGTGAAGTACGCGCTGTGACCGAGGGAGTCCCACATCAGCGGGTCGTCGAGCGCCTCGCGGTAGTTGTCCAGGCCGACGAATCGCTCGCCCACACCGGAGATGTTGGCGTCGGTGAAGCTCAGCCACAGGCCGTGCCCGATGGGCAGCAGCACGAACAGCGCGAACAGCGCCAGGAACGGGGCGACGAACCAGCCGCCGTGCTGGAACCTGCGCGCCAGGCGGGCCCGTGCCGAGTCGGCGTGCACCGCCGGCACGGGACGTACGACGGCCGGTGTGAGCGTGGTGTCGACGGCGCTCATGTCGCGGCACCTTCCTCGGCGATGGCCTTGCCCGCCATCGGGTTCTTCATGGTCAGCAGCTTCTCCAGTACGTCCTTCATGCGCCGGGCCGTCGCGTCGGGCTTGGCGGAGCCGACGTTGGAGGCGCGACGGCGGGGCCGATGCGCTGGGCGAGCAGGCCGGTCGACCCGGCGAACCAGGCGCTCGGCTCCACCGCCATGTGATCCATCGCGCAGACGTACTCGGCCTGCGGCTTCAGGGCCAGATAGTCCTTGTCCTCCAGCGTCGGCGCGTACGCCGGGATGTGGCCGCCCTGCGACCATGCCAGGGCGTTCCTGACGATGTACGCGGCCAGCCGGTGGGCGCCCTCGTTGGCGGCGCCGCCACGTGCGGCCTGGTGGGGCAGGACGAAGCAGTGCGACTCGGCGTGGGTGGCGGGTCTGCCGAAGACGGGCGGCAGTTCGGTGGCGCCGTAGTCGAGCTTCGCGCCGTTGAAGACCGGCACCGACCAGTTGCCCTCCCAGGTGAAGGCCGAGCCGTTGAGGAACATCTCGCCGTCGGCGATGCCGACCGGGGCGGTGTAGCCGTCGGTCACGTGCTGCCGCAGGAACTCCAGTACCTGGGTCGCCTTGTCGGTGTCGAAGGTGATGTCCTGGCCGTCGGCGCTCAGGCAGGTGCCGCCGAGCTGGGTGTAGAAGGACAGGAAGAACCACCACGAGAAGTTCGGCTCGCTCGCCTTCATGCCGAGGACCTGGAGGTTCCCCTTGACCGCCTTCTTGGCGGTTTTCAGGGTCTTGAACCACTCTTCGGGGGAGGAGACGGCCGTCAGGTTCCCGTCGTCGCCGAGCAGGCCGGCCTTCCCGCACACGTCGCGACGGTAGAAACAGAGCTGGGCGTGGATGTCGAGCGGAAGGCCGTACAGCTTGCCGTCGACCACCGCCCGCTTCCACAGCACCGGGTTGAAGTCCGCCTCCCGCACCCCGTACTTGCCGAGAAGCCCCACGTCCCAGGGGTCGAGCAGGCGGCCGGGCGCGAAGCCCGGTATCCGGCCCAGGTGCATGACGGCCAGATCGGGGGCCCGGTTGCCGGAGGCCGCCATGGCCAGTTTCGTGTAGTACGGATTGCCCCACTGCAGCGTCGAGTCCTTCACGTCGACCCGGGGATTGGCCCGGCGGAAGGAGTTCAGCATCGCGATCATGTTTACGCCGTCGCCGCCGCTGAAGAGATTCCAGTAGCGGACGCGTACGTCGGCGTCCGAGGCGATCGCGGAGGCGCTGCGGTTCGCGGCGGCGAGCCCGAAGCTCCCGGCTACGGCGAGGGTTCCTAGTCCGCCGAGCACGGTGCGGCGGCTCGGGAGAGATGGTGGCATGGCGGCTCGTTTCTTCTTCAGGGCGTGTCGGAGGGCACTGCCCGGCGAGACCTGTGTTCGAGATTTCGAATGCTGCTCGCAACTTCGAACGGACCGTAAGGTCGAACGCCATGCGCGTCTACGGTTGAGCCCAACTCGCCCGGAAAATGCGGCTTCTTGTCCGACAGGTCGAACCGCAGGCGGGTCAATCTCGCCGGCCCTGCGCAAACCGTTGACGTGTGATCCCGTACTTCCTAAGTTGCCGTTCGAAGCTCTGATCAGCGTCTGAAATATCGAACGGCGGCAGGGGGTGTGCGCGTTTCATTCAGCGTCCGCTCCGCAGAACCACATTGAGGGAGTCATGACCAGTTCAGCCCGCTTCACCCTGCACCCCGGCTTCGCCGTCGGCGAGGTCGACCCCCGGTTGTTCGGCTCCTTCGTGGAGCACCTCGGCCGCTGCGTGTACACCGGCATCTACGAGCCGGGCCACCCCACGGCCGACGAGGCGGGCCTGCGCACCGACGTACTCGGCCTGGTCCGTGAACTCGGCGTCACCGCCATCCGCTACCCCGGCGGCAACTTCGTCTCGGGCTACAAGTGGGAGGACTCCGTAGGGCCGGCCGAGGAGCGCCCCCGCCGCCTCGATCTGGCCTGGCGTTCCACCGAGAGCAACCGCTTCGGGCTCAGCGAGTACATCGCGTTCCTGAAGAAGATCGGCCCGCAGGCCGAGCCGATGATGGCCGTCAATCTGGGCACCAGGGGAGTGGCCGAGGCGCTGGAGCTTCAGGAGTACGCCAATCACCCCTCAAGCACGGCCCTCGCGGACCTGCGTGCCGCGCACGGCGACAAGGACCCCTTCGGGATCAGGCTCTGGTGCCTGGGCAACGAGATGGACGGGCCCTGGCAGACCGGCCACAAGACGGCCGAGGAGTACGGGCGAGTCGCAGCGGAGACCGCACGCGCGATGCGCCAGATCGACCCCTCCGTCGAGCTCGTCGCCTGCGGCTCGTCGGGGCAGTCGATGGACACCTTCGCCGCGTGGGAGGCGACGGTACTCGCCGAGACGTACGACCTCGTCGACTACGTCTCGCTGCACGCCTATTACGAGGAACTCGACGGCGACCGCGACTCCTTCCTCGCCTCGGCCGTCGACATGGAGTCGTTCATCGAGAACGTCGTCGCGACGTGCGACCACGTGGGGGCGCGCCTCAAGTCGAAGAAGCGGATCAACCTTTCCTTCGACGAGTGGAACGTCTGGTACCTCTCCAAGACCCAGCGCGAGGCCGAGGAGAACCCCCTCGACTGGCCCGAGGCGCCCCGCCTCCTGGAGGACAACTACTCCGTCACCGACGCCGTGGTGTTCGGCTCCATGCTCATCGCGCTGCTGCGCCACGCGGACCGGGTGACCGTCGCCTGCCTCGCCCAGCTCGTCAACGTCATCGCGCCGATCATGACGGAGCCGGGCGGCCCGGCCTGGAAGCAGACCACGTTCTTCCCCTTCGCGCAGGCGTCCCGGCACGGACGCGGGCAGGTCCTCGACGTACGGGTGGACTCACCGACGTACGAGACGAAGAAGTACGGCGAGGTGCCGCTGCTGCACGCGACGGCGGTACGCGCCGAGGACGGCACCGTCACCGTGTTCGCCGTGAACCGCAGCCAGGGCGAGCCGCTGCCGCTGGACATCGCACTGGAGGGGCTGGGGCTGAAGGCGCTCATCGAGCACAGCGCGCTGGCCGATGAAGACCCGGACGCCCGCAACACCCTGGACGAGCCGGAGCGGGTCTCCCCGCACGCGGTGACCGGCACACGCCTTGCCGACGGGACCCTGTGCGCCACCCTGGAGCCGATGTCCTGGAACGTGATCCGGCTCGGTTGAGGCCCTCGGCTGCTCCACGCGGCCGAGATGAGGTCCGCCCGGGTTGAGGGTCCCGGGCGGACCGACGGGGGAGGGGGGCGGGTCCGGTGTGTGCGCACCGGCCCGCCCTTCGGGCTCGAAGGGGCTCGTTCAAGCCTCAAGGCGCGGGGTCTGCGTGAACCGTTGACGCGCCAGCGTTTCGATTCTAGTTTCCGTTCGAAGTCGCGATCAGCGTCCGAAATCTCGAACCTCGGGGGTAGGAGAACCGAGTGAGCCGCACTCCCCTCCGCTTCCGACGCAGAGTCATGACCGCTCTGTCCGCAGCCGTCCTGCTCGCCCTCAAACCGGGCACCGCGTCCGCCTACCCCAACCCCGGGCTCGTCACCGGCGCCGTCGTCGTGCATGACCCCACCATGATCCGGACCTCGGCCGGATCTCGTACCACGGCGGCAAGTACCTCATGTACTACGCCGTCTCGATCTTCGGCTCCAACAAGTCCGCCATCGGCCTTGCCACTTCGAGCACCGGGCTGCCGGGCAGCTGGAGCGACTACGGCATCGTCTACACCTCGACCACGTCCAGCGACTACAACGCCATCGACCCGAACCTCTTCGTCGACGACGACGGCAAGTGGTGGCTGTCCTTCGGCTCCTGGTGGACCGGGCTCAAGATGATCCGCATCGAGCCGTCGACGGGCAAGCAGTACGCGGGCGACACCAAGCGCTACCCGCTCGCGTCGCGTCCGACCGGCACCAAGGCCGTCGAGGCGCCGTACATCGTCAAGCGGGGCGGCTACTACTACCTCTTCGCCTCGTACGACACCTGCTGCGCCGGCACCAGCTCCACGTACAAGGTCAAGGTGGGCCGCTCGACCAGCGTCACCGGGCCGTACTACGACAAGAACGGTGTGAGCATGCTGAACAACGGCGGCACGCCCGTCGTCGAGTCGCACGGCCGGTACATCGGCCCCGGCGGGCAGTCGATCACGAAGGACGCGGACGGTGACCTGATCGTCTACCACTACTACGACGGCCAGGACAACGGGACGCCGAAACTCGGCGTCAACCTTCTGAACTGGAGCACCGGATGGCCCGTCGCCTACTGACCCTGCTGGCCGCACTGGTCCTGGTGCTGACCCTGGGACAGTCCACGGCGAACGCCGCCTCGTTCACCAACCCGGTCAAGGCCGTCAAGGGCGCCGACCCCTGGATCTCGTACCACGACGGCAACTACTACCTGGTGACGACGAGCTGGTCGGACGTCATCACCATGCGCAAGTCGCCGACGCTCGCCGGGCTCTCGACCGCGCCCAGTGTCCAGGTGTGGAGCGGCCGGGCCGACAACGCGGCCCGCTGCTGCAACATCTGGGCATCAGAGCTCCACTACTCCGGCGGGAAGTAGTACCTGTACTACGTCGCCGGCCAGGACGTCACCCACTACAACCCGACCCAGCGCAGCCATGTCCTGGAGAGTACGGGCTCGGATCCCATGGGTCCGTACACGTACAAGAACCGCCTCAACAGCTCCTGGATGCTCGACCCGAGCGTGCTGAACCTGAACGGGAAGCTGTACATGCTGGGCAGCGCGAGCGGCGGCGGCACCCAGAACCTCGTCATCGCCCCGATGTCCAACCCCTATGCGGTCAGCGACTCCTACTCGACCATCTCGACACCGGTGCACGCCTGGGAGAAGTCGGGCGGCGCGGTCAACGAGGGGCCCGAAGTGCTGCAGCGCAACGGGAAGACCTTTCTGATCTACTCGGCGAGCGGCTGCTGGACGCCCGACTGCAAACTCGGGCAGCTGACCCTGACCGGCAGTGACCCGCTGTCGGCCGCCTCCTGGACGAAGAAGTCCACGCCCGTCTTCCAGCGCAATGACGCGGCAGGCGTCTACGGGCCCGGGCACAACGGGTTCTTCACCTCGCCCGACGGCACCGAGACGTGGAACGTCTACCACGCCAACGACTCCGCGTCCGACGGCTGCGACAACGGCCGTACGACCCGGGCGCAGAAGGTCGCCTGGAACGCCGACGGCACCCCGAATCTGGGGACGCCGGTCGCACCGGGCGCCGCGCTCGCCGGGCCGGCGGGGGAGACGGCGCCGACCCCGTCGGCGTACACGATCGTCAACCGGTCGTCGGGAAAATGCCTTGACGTGGCAGGTGGGTCCAGCTCCGACGGCGCCAATGTCGTGCAGTGGGCGTGCAGCGGCGGGGCGAACCAGAAGTGGCGCATCGAGGACCAGGGCGACGACACCAGCCGCCTGGTGAACGTGGCCTCCGGCAAGGTGCTGGACACCGCCGACTGCTCGAGCGCCGACGGGGCGGATCTGCGCCAGTGGTCCTGGCTGAACAACACCTGCCAGAAGTTCCGGCTCATCACCACCGCCACCGGCTGGGTGCGTATCACCAATCAGGCCACCGGCAAGGTCGCGGACGTCGCGGACTGCTCGCCGGCCGACGGCGCCGACGTACGCCAGTGGTCGTGGCTGAACAACACCTGCCAGCAGTGGCAGGTGAAGCCCGCCTGACAGGCGGACCTTCGAGGAAGGGAATCAGCACTCACCTGCGTCCCCGATGCCCAGGCATCGGGGACGCAGGCGTGCAGGACACCGGTTCGGCGCTCGGAGTCCGGCGCGGCACTAAGGGGACCGATCGCACGTTCTATATTTCAGATTGTCATGCTGGATGAAAGTATGCCTTTCCCTCACTCCGAGAGAAGCCGCACCGATGACCCGAAGTGCCCGCAGCCGTGGCCGAAGACGAGCTCGCAGCCGCAAGCGCATCCGCACTCCCCTGATGACCGTGGCCGCACTGGTGGTCGTGTCGGTCATGTACTTGCTCGGCAGGACGCTGACCGGCGGCCCGGACAGCCCGGCCGCGGCGAAGGGTGCCCCCGACGAGGACCCGGCAGCCACCGCGAAGAGCGACAGGCCGGGCGCCGCGGCAGCCTCACGCAAGCGTGAAGAGCCCTGGGACGGCAAGGTCAAGGTGCTGGGGGACGGTTCGACGTCGTACACCGGACCACAGCGGGACCAGCTGAAGCCGCAGAAGCTCAAACCGGGACAGAAGCCCCCACAGTTCGTGGTGTTCTCCTGGGACGGCGCGCTGGAGGGCGACGACCACCTCTTTTCCCACTTCCGTCAGGTGGCGAAGGAGAGCGACGCTCACATGACGTTCTTCCTGACCGGCATCTACTTGCTGCCCAAGTCGAAGAGCGACCTCTACCTCCCGCCGCAGCACGACCGGGGGTCCGCCGCGATCTCGTACCCCACCGACGAGCACATCAGGACCACGCTGACGCAGCTCGGCGGTGCCTGGAAGGACGGCCACGAGATCGGCTCGCACTTCAACGGTCACTTCTGCGGCTCCGGCGGCGGCGACGACTGGAGCGTCGAGGAGTGGAGGAGCGAGATCGACCAGACGTACGACTTCGTCAAGAAGTGGAAGACCAACACCGGCTTCAGCGACATGCCGCCGCTGCCCTTCGACCCCGACCGGGAATTCGTCGGCGGCCGCGCCCCCTGCCTGGAGGGCCAGAAGACGCTCATACCGGCGAGCAAGCAAGTCGGCTGGCGCTACGACGCCAGTTCGCCCGGCGGGTTCCAGACCTGGCCGAGCAAGAAGGACGGCGTCTGGGACTTCCCGCTGCAGTTGCTGCCGTACCCCGGCAAGGACATCCAGGTGCTCTCCATGGACTTCAACTTCCTCTACAACCAGTCCAAGGGCGAGACAGACGGCGATCCCGCCCAGTTCGACATCTGGAAGCAGACGACCAAGGGCGCCTACATGAACGGCTTCAACCGCGTCTACAACGGCAGCCGGGCACCGCTGTTCATCGGCAACCACTTCGAGCAGTGGAACGGTGGCATATACATGGACGCCGTGGAGGACCTGATGAGGGAGGTCTGCCCGCGCAAGGACGTCGAGTGCGTGTCCTTCAAGGAACTGGCCGACTGGATGGACGTCCAGGACCCGCAGGTGCTGGAGCAGCTGCGCTCACTGGACCCGGGGCAGGCGCCCGCCTGGAAGACGCTGGTCAAGTAGGGCCGGCCGCCCCCCCGGTACGAGGGGCCGGCCGTGGCGGTACGGACTCACGGGCCTGGCGCCGCCGCCTTCATGTAATCCCGCCAGATGTCGACGGGAAGAGGACTGCCGGGCTCCTCGCCGGAGGAGCCGGCCACACCGTCCAGCGGCAGCAGGTCCAGCTTGCGCAGGTCCATCCGGTACAGCACGACGGCCGTGGCCTCCTGCTCGGTGTACCCGATGAACCAGGCAGCCTTGTTGTCCTGCGTCGTTCCGGTCTTGCCCGCCGGCCGCAGGCCCGGTACCTGGGCCTTCTTGCCCGTGCCCTCCTCCACGACACCTCGCAGGGCGTCGGTCACCTGCCGCGACACCTCGGGGGTGAAGGCGCGCCGCGGGCGGACGTCGGGCAGCGGGATCTCGTCGGCGTTGCGGGTGACCCGGACCACCGAGTACGGCTCGGTGTGCTCGCCCTCCGCGGCGAAGGTCTGGTACGCCGTGGCCATGCGGATGGCACTGGGCGTGGAGTTGCCGAGCGAGAAGGCGGGCACCTGCGGGCCGAGGCTGGAGGGCAGCAGCCCGGCGTTCTGGGCATGGCGGCGCACCCGGTCCAGGCCGACGTCCATGCCGAGCTGGAGGAAGGGCGAGTTCACGGAGTTCGCCATCGCCTTGCGCAGGCTGATACTGCTGCCCCAGGACTTGCCGCCGTCGTTCTTGCCCTTCACGATCTTGCCGTTGCGGTCCCAGTACGGGCCCTCGGGGGTCATCACGGAGGCGTTGTGCCGGCCGTTGTACAGGCTGGAGGGCGTGACGGGTTGGCGCGGCCCGTCGCGGTCGCGCAGGACTCCGTCGCTGAGCGCGGCCGCGTAGACGAAGGGCGCGAAGGCGGACCCGGCCGGGACGGTGACGGCGTTGGATTCGTTGAACCCCTGCTTGAGGAAGCCGGGCCCGCCGTACAGGGCCAGGATCTTTCCGTCGGTGCCGACGGTCGCCGCGCCCGTCCTGACGAAGGTGTCGGCTTTCCGCTCCTTCGGGTCGAGTTTCTCGCGGGCCCCGCGCACCGCCTTGTCCAGGGCCTCCGTCTTCTTCTTGTCGAAGGTGGTGTAGATCTGGTAGCCACCGAGGTCGAATTCGGCGTCCGAGACCTTTGCGTTCCGGGTGATGTACGACTTGGCGAGTTCTACGAGATAGCCCTGCTGGCCACTCAGGTCGGTCCGTCCGCCGGTCATCCGGGTGGGTTCGGGGAAAGTGGTGAACTTCGCCCGCTCCGCCGGTGAGAGTTTGCCGATCACGACCATCCGGTCCAGCGTCCACTTCCAGCGTTCCACAGCCCTCGCGCGGTTTCCGCCGCCGAGCGCCGGGTCGTACAGCCCCGCGCCCTTCAGCAGGGACGCCAGGAACGCGCCCTCGCTCGCGTTCAGCTCGGAGACTTCCTTGCCGTAGTAAGCCTGTGACGCGCGCTGGATGCCGTAGGTGCCACGGCCGAACCAACTGGTGTTGAGGTATCCCTCGAGGATCTCGTCCTTATTGAATTTGCTGTCCACTTTGAGCGCGAGCATCATTTCGGTGAACTTGCGGGAGAACGTCTGCTCCTGGTTCAGATAGGCGTTCTTGACGTACTGCTGGGTGATGGTGGAGCCGCCCTGCGTCTCGCCGCCGCCGACCATGCGGGTGATCGCGCGCATGATGCCTGCGGGGTCGATGCCGGGGTCCTCGTAAAAGCTCGCGTTCTCCGCGGCGAGCACTGCCCAGCGGACATCGTCGGGGACCTTGTCGAGCGGCATCTCCTGCCGGCTGACCCAGCCGGTCCGTGACATCTTCGAACCGTCGGCCCAGTAGTAGATGTTGTCCTGCTGGGTGGCGAAGGAGTTCAGGTTCTCGGGTATGTCGGTACGCCAGTACGCGATCATCACACCGGCGGACAGGAGACCTGTGCCGACCAGCATCGCGCACAACAGCTGTCGCCAGCTCGGAATCCAGCGGGAATAACCCTCCCTGCCCGGGCGCGGGTAGTGCGGCCGTATACGCCGCAGCAGCGGGCGCAGCCGCTGGACCGGCACCCAGGACGGCAGCCGCCGGGACGTGAGTATCCGGGTGATCGGCGACCGGTTGAGAATCGAGGAGAGGTGCGGCCCGCGCGCGGGCCGCACCTCTCTCCGGGAACCGGAGGCCGCCCCCCGGCGTCCGCGCCCGGCCGGCTTGCCCCGCCTACCCACGAGACATCACCACGATCCGTATGACGTCATACTCAACTGCCGCAGCGGACATCGTTCCCCCAAGAAAGTACAAAGAGTCGGGCCCCCACGGTTCCTACACACTCCCGACGGATGCACCTTATTACGTTGTATGGCCGGGTCGGCGGTCGGCGTGGTGCGGCCTGGCTGTCAGCCTCTGGCCAGGCGCTGCAGGCCGGACAAGTTACCGTTGAACCTGCTGGCGTTGCCCGGCATGCCATTGTCGCTGTACTGCCAGAACGTGTGGTGCTGCCACCCGCCCGGGAGCTCCCCGGGGGTGGTGTGTGCCGGATGATGAAGAGCGGGTTCTTCTCCGTGAAGTCGGTGGAGTTGCCGGTGCACTCCTTCCACCACTGAGCAGTGGTGGCGATCACCGGATAGCGGCCGACCTTCTGCCGCACGCTGTCGCTGAAGTTGCTGATCCACTGCACCATGGCGGAGTTCGACCGGCCGTAGCAGTTCGGCCCGTCCGGGTTCCGGGCAAGGCGCACCATGGGCGGCAGGGTCTGCCCGTCCCCCGAAGCCCAGCACTCGGGCCCGTGATCCCGACCAGCGCAACTGCGGTCACAACTATGAGTGATCACGCAGCGACGGCAAGCGCCTGGTACGCGCGCCGGCCAGACCCTCGTTCCGGCCGCTCGGCGATGTCACCCCCGACGCCGTCCCACGACGCGGCGCGCGCGACCGCGGGGATGCCGTCGCGCGTGGCGAAACAGGTGACCAGAAACCGATCAGGAATGAAGAAGCGCGGTCACCGAGCCACAGCTAGCGTGGCCGCCATGGACATCACGATCCACCCGGTCGTCCTCCCGCACGACGCCCCGGACGCATCCCTGGCCTGCCACCGCGGCACCCTCGGCCTGGAGGTCCGTAAGGGCGCGCACCGCCTGGCCAGAACCCGGCGGCTCCACCGGCCGAAGCGGCGTGGACGCCCCGGTACTTGCGCCGAGCGCCACTCCGGCCGACACCGCTGATCGGGTGGACGGCGGGCCGTTGCCTCGACCGCGCCGACGAAGTAGAACCAGACGTGCTGCTCGAAGTTGTCGGATTGAATCAGGCGACACCGACGGAGACCCCGAAGGCGGCCCCGCCCCAAGAGATGGAGACACGATAAGCATGGCCCCGAGGAAGGACACGCAGTCGCCTGCGCTGCACGCTGCCGACAGCCACGACCTGATCCGCGTGCACGGTGCGCGGGAGAACAACCTCAAGGACGTCAGCATCGAGCTCCCGAAGCGCCGGCTGACGGTGTTCACCGGCGTCTCCGGCTCGGGCAAGAGTTCGCTGGTGTTCGACACGATCGCCGCGGAGTCGCAGCGGCTGATCAACGAGACCTACAGCGCGTTCGTGCAGGGCTTCATGCCGACGCTGGCGCGGCCCGAGGCCGACGTACTCGACGGGCTGACGACCGTGATCAGCGTCGACCAGCAGCGGATGGGCGCCGACCCCCGCTCCACGGTCGGCACCGCCACCGACGCCAACGCGATGCTGCGCATCCTCTTCAGCCGCCTCGGGAAGCCGCACATCGGCCCGCCCGGCGCGTACTCCTTCAACGTCGCCTCGGTGCAGGCGAGCGGCGGGCTCCGGGTCGACCGTGGGGCCGACAAGACCAAGACCGAGAAGGTGACCTTCAGCCGCACGGGCGGCATGTGCACGCGCTGCGAGGGCCGTGGCACGGTCTCCGACATCGATCTCACCCAGCTCTACGACGATTCCAAGTCGATCGCCGAGGGCGCGTTCACCATCCCCGGCTGGAAGTCCGACAACGTGTGGACCGTGGGGATCTATGCCCAGTCCGGCTTTCTCGATCCCAACAAGCCGATCCGCAGGTTCACCAAGAAGGAGATGCAGGACCTCCTCTACCGTGAGCCGACCAAAGTGAAGGTCAACGGCGTCAACCTCACCTACGAAGGACTGATCCCCAAGATCCAGAAGTCGTTCCTGTCCAAGGACAAGGAGGCGATGCAGCCGCACATCCGGGCGTTCGTGGAGCGGGCGGTCACCTTCACCACCTGCCCCGAGTGCGACGGCACCCGGCTCAGCGAAGCCGCCCGGTCTTCGAAGATCAACAAGATCAGCATCGCCGACGCCTGCGCGATGGAGATCAGGGACCTGGCCGAGTGGGTCCGTGACCTCGACGAGCCCTCGGTGGCGCCGCTGCTCACCGCGCTGCAGCAGACCCTCGACTCGTTCGTGGAGATCGGTCTCGGCTACCTCTCACTCAACCGGTCCTCGGGCACGCTGTCGGGCGGCGAGGCGCAGCGCGTCAAGATGATCCGCCACCTCGGCTCCTCGCTCACCGACGTCACGTACGTCTTCGACGAGCCCACCGTCGGCCTCCACCCGCACGACATCCAGCGGATGAACAACCTGCTGCTGCGGCTGCGCGACAAGGGCAACACGGTGCTCGTCGTGGAGCACAAGCCGGAGACGATCGCGATCGCCGACCACGTCGTGGACCTCGGCCCCGGCGCCGGTACGGCGGGCGGCACCGTCTGCTTCGAGGGCACCGTCGAGGGGCTGCGGGCCTGCGACACCATCACCGGCCGCCATCTCGACGACCGGGCCACCCTCAAGGACACGGTCCGCGAGCCCACCGGCACGCTGGAGATCCGCGGCGCGACGGCGAACAACCTGCGCGACGTCGACGTCGACATCCCGCTCGGGGTGCTCGTCGTCGTCACCGGCGTCGCCGGCTCCGGCAAGAGCTCGCTCGTGCACGGGTCGCTGCCACACCAGCCGGGGGCCGCCGGCGAGGGTGTCGTGTCGGTCGACCAGACCCCGATCCGCGGCTCGCGACGGAGCAACCCGGCGACGTACACCGCACTGCTCGACCCGATCCGCAAGGCGTTCGCGAAGGCCAACGGCGTGAAGCCGGCGCTGTTCAGCGCCAACTCCGAGGGCGCCTGCCCCAACTGCAACGGCGCCGGCGTCATCTACACCGACCTGGCGATGATGGCGGGCGTCGCCACCACCTGCGAGGAGTGCGAGGGGAAGCGGTTCGAGGCATCCGTCCTTGACCACCACCTCGGTGGCCGCGACATCAGCGAGGTGCTCGCGATGTCGGTGACCGAGGCCGCGGAGTTCTTCGGCGACGGCGAGGCGCGCACACCGGCCGCGCACCGCATCCTCGGCCGGCTCGCCGACGTCGGGCTCGGCTACCTCACCCTCGGCCAGCCGCTCACCACGCTGTCCGGCGGCGAGCGGCAGCGGCTCAAGCTGGCCACCCACATGGCCGAGAAGGGCGGCGTCTACGTCCTCGACGAGCCGACCACCGGCCTCCACCTCGCCGACGTCGAGCAGCTGCTCGGCCTGCTCGACCGGCTCGTCGACTCCGGCAAGTCGGTCATCGTGATCGAGCACCACCAGGCGGTCATGGCGCACGCCGACTGGATCATCGACCTCGGCCCCGGCGCCGGCCACGACGGCGGCCGGATCGTCTTCGAGGGCACACCCGCCGACCTCATCGCCGCCCGCTCCACCCTCACCGGCGAACACCTCGCGGCCTACGTCGGCACTTGACCGAGGCCCTGGCGGACACCGGCGGTGCGCATCGGCAAGTAACCGCGCCGTCGGCAGCGCGATCCGGCACGGACTTCCCATGGTCGCCGAAGCGGTCTGCGTGGCTTGACGAAGTGCGTCGCCAGGCACTCGAACCCCGGACCCGCTGATTAGAAGTCAGCTGCTCCAACCACCTGAGCCAGCGACTTCCCAGCCCGCTCCCTTCGCCAACGATCAACCCTGGAGCCTCCGTTCGGCGTCAGTCACACCACAGGGGCCATCGACCGGCCCCTCCGTGACCTGGAGGCTCCACCCATGAAGCAGACGGCACGTACCGCCTCACTCGCTCTGGCACTGGCCGTAGCCCTGGGAGCAGCCACGCTCACCCCGTCCGCGCACGCGGCGCCGTCAGAGCGCGGACACGAGGTGACCCGGACCGCACTGCGTGATCTGGTTGAGAAGGGCGGACTGCCCGGGGTGGCGGCCAAGGCCCAGGACGGGAAGGGGAGGTGGTTCGGCGCGGCGGGTTACGCGGACACGGCCACGGGCCGCAAGCGTTCGGCGGGCGACCACTTCCGCGGGGCCAGCATCACCAAGACGTTCATCGCGACCGTCCTGCTCCAACTGGAGGCGGAAGGGAGACTGAGCCTGGACGACACAGTCGAGGCATGGCTGCCCGGCTTGGTGCAGGGCAACGGGTACGACGGCAGCGAGATAACTGTGCGTCAACTCCTCAACCACACCAGCGGCATAGCCAACTACACCGACGATCCCGCATTCCTGCACAACGCCGCCGGCCCCGGCTTTCCGGAGCACCGGTACGACACCCATACGCCCGAGGAACTCGTGGCGATCGCGCTCAAGTACCCGCCGAAGCCGGATCCGGAGAAGGCGCCGTTGTACTCGAACACCAACTTTGTGATCGCCGGGATGGTCATCGAGAGGGCGACGGGCCATTCGTACGAGCAGGAGGCCACCCGCCGCATCATCCAGCCGTTGAAGCTGCGCGGGACGTCGTTCCCCGGCACGGCGCCACAGATGCCGAACCCGCACCCCATCGGTTACTCCCGTCTCCACCAGGATGCCCCCGACGCCAGGATCCATGACGCAACCGAGCAGAACATGACCTGGCTGGGCGCGGCCGGCGACATCATCTCCACCAGCGGCGACCTCAACCGCTTCCACCGTGCCCTGATGCGCGGCGAGTTGCTGGCCTCCGCGCAGATGAAGGAGATGCTCGACGAGGTGCCGGCGGGCGACGGGTTCGGCTACGGGCTCGGGGTCGAGTTCGCGAAGTTGTCCTGCGGCGTGAAGGTAGTGGGCAAGAGCGGCCGTACGAACGGCTCCCTGTCCGCGATGGTCGGCACGGAGGACGGGAAGCACCAGCTGACGTTCAGCATCAACGGTGACTGGCTGCGGGATGGGTCGCTCTACGTCAACGTGATCGAGGCGGAGTTCTGCGGCAAGATCCCGACCCGGACAGGCAAGGCGTCCTTGGGGGTGTACGTCCCATTGAGCGCGAGCCGTTAGTACTGCAGCCGCAGTTGTT